>JBKJQC010000550.1:0-2679 GCA_046593995.1 Polyangiales bacterium | reverse complement strand
GAGCGAGGTCGCGATCATGCGACCAGGGACGCCGGGCCCGAGATCGGCCGAGAGCGAGAACTCGTCGAAGCGCACCGGATCGGCCGAGCGGAGCGGGTAGACGTAGCGGGTCTTCCCTTCGACGGTCGGGAGGACCTCGACGTAACGGAGGACGACGCGACGCGTGCCGCTCGCCGGGATGGGGAAGATCTTCGCACGGTACGTGCGACCGTCGACCCACTCGAGGAGCGCCGGATCGGCCATCTTCGCGACGGCGGCGGCGTACTTCGCCGCGGCCTCCTTCTTCTCGACGACCTCGCCCTCGACGAGCTGACCGTCGGTCTCGAGCGCGAAGCTCGTGACGGTGGCGTCGGCCGGAACGGTGAACCAGTACCAACCCTCGATCGACTGACCGCCGGGGTTCGAGAACGTCTGATCGACCTCGGTCTCTGCGACGCCGGCGCGGATCACCGCGCGCACGGCTTGCTTCGCGATGCCGAGCTTGCGCGCAGGCGTGCCCGCGGGCGCGAACGGATCCATCCCGTAGATGCGGCCGGAAGCGCTCCCCACGCCGGAGCGCGTCGGGCGTCCGTCGCCCATGCCGCCGGTCCAGTCCTGCCAGAACGCGACGGGCGTGAGCTTCGGCGCCTCGCCGCCCTTCGCCGCACCCTGCTCGCCCGCCCCGATCTCGACCCGGCCGCCAGGCGACGTGAGGATCGAGAGGCCGCGCGCGACGTAGACCGTGACGTCCTCGCCCTCGCGGCGGATGCTCAGACCGGCGTCCGCAGCGGAGAGCTTGTGCTTGCCGATCGTGCAGGCGATCGCTTCACCGCTCTCTTGGGAACCGGGCCGCGGTGCGTCGAGCCAGGCCTCCCCTTTCTCGAGCGAGATGCCGCGCGCTTCGAGGACGATCTCGGTCTCGCCGCGGAGGAACACCGAGGCGCCGTCGCCGGTGCGCACGAGCGCGCGTGCGCCCTTGGCCGTGGTGATGCGTGAGCCGATCGCGAGGGGCGCGCCCGAGAGCGCCTTCGACTTCACTCCGTTCTCCTCGACGGTCACTTCGCCGGCGGCGAGATCGAGCCGCGCGCCGATCGCGCGCGCGGAGGTCACGAGCGGCGGCTTGTTCGCGAGGTTGACGCCGACACCGATGACCAATGCGACCGCGACGATGCCGAGGATCGCCCAACGCGCCGGGATGCGCGCGAGACGCGCAGCGAGCCCCTCGGGAGGCGGAGGCGCTGCTCGACCCCCTGCACTGGGCGGAGGCGGGGGCGGCGGAGGCGGAGGCGGAGGAACGTGCGCGGGCTCGGGGTTCGGCGTCGTGGTGGCGTGGGACACAGGAGCCTTCGACGGCGTGGTCGGCTCCTCCTTGGGCTCTCCGTCGCTCGTCGGTCGATCGTCGTTGCCCGCCGTCCCCGTCGCGCCCGTCGTCGTCGTGGTGGTGGTGGTAGCCGGCAGAGGACGCGTCGTCGTGACCTCCGTGACCGATTCGACCTTCGCCTGCTCGTCACCCGTCTGCTCATCACGCTCGGTCATGGAGGCACCCCTGGTCGGGAGCTTACGGCCGTCCGCGCGAAAGGATCTCGTTCGCTGTCGCGCGGCTTGGAATCAGGCCGATCACTCGGCGCGGAGACGGGCGACGAACGAGCACGGCGGCACGCCGTCTCCCACGCCGTCTCCCACGCCGTCTCCCACCCCGTCTCCCACGACAGAGGGCGCGAGACCGAGCGAGAGGACGAGCGGTCGATACCCGCTCTTGTGCAGCACGATCGAGCGATCGTGCGCGCGCGACACGACGAGCGGCGTCGTGCCGAGCCGATCTTCGAGCGGACGATCCTCACCCCACGGAACGTCCGGCGCGGCCGCGAACACCGCGGCGCCGGGCGGATCGCTGAGGATGCGACACGTCGACGGTGACGCCGGATCGATCGCGCCGACCACGGCACGCCGCGCGACGTGTTGCCAGGGAACGGCGCCCGTCAGCGTGATCGCGAGACCGATCGTCGCGACGGTCGCGAGCTTCGGTCGCCGCGGCCCGATCATTGGACGCACACGCGCCATGGAGGAGAGCGCGTCGCGCGCGTTCGCGGGACGCGCGCTCGGATCGGTCGCCATCATCGCGGCGAGGGTCGCGCGGAGCTCGCGCGGGACGCGTCCTTCGGGCAACCGCGACGCGGCGAACAGCACTGTGGCCGCTGCGGCGTACACGTCGGACGCGCACGTCGCGACGCCCGCGAGCTGCTCCGGAGCGACGAACCCCGGCGTGCCGATGAACGTCGTGCCGTCATCGTCCCCCTGCGCGGCGAGCGCGTCGCAGTCGACGAGCACGGGCTGCTCGAACCCCTCGTCGCGGAACATCACGTTGTGCGGCGACACGTCACGATGCACGAGCCCGCGCGCATGCAGCGCAGCCAGCGGCTCGAGCAGACCTCGCAGGAGCGCGCGCAACGTAATCTCGTCGAGGTGCGCTCGCTGCCGCGCGATGCGCTCGTGCAGCGTGCCGCCCGCGAGGCGCTCGAGAACGAGGATCGCGCGGCCGCTCGTCCCCATCGGCTCGAAGGCGAGCACGCGTGGCAGGCCGGGGTGCTCGAGCTCCTGCAGGATCCCCGCGCTCTTCTCGAAGCGCTCGTGCGCGCGCCAGGATCCGGGGCCGGCGAGCGAGCGCACCTTGACCGCCGCCACGCGCCCGTCCTCGACGTG
>JBKJQC010000140.1:0-6429 GCA_046593995.1 Polyangiales bacterium | reverse complement strand
GCGAATCGCCTCGGCGCGAACTGGCTGCTCTCGACCATCTACGGCGGCATGGTCACCGGCCCCGCGATGGCGACGTACTACGAGAACCTCGACAAGAGCTCGTTCGATCTCCCGAAGAGCCTCTTCGAGAAGGCCGAGAAGGCCGAGAAGGCTGCCTACGAGAAGCTCGGCGCCGCGGACGGCGACGAGAACCCGTACCAGATCCACAAGGACCTCGGAGAGCTCATGCTCCGCGACGTCACCATCGAGCGTCACAACGACGTCCTCGACAAGGCGATCGACGAGATCGGCAAGCTCGAAGAGCGCTACACGAACATCAAGGCCGTGGACACGGGGGCGCGCTCGAACCAGGCGTTGCCGTTCGCGCGTCACCTCGAGGGCATGCTCATCCTCGCCCGTGTCATCGCCGAGGGCGCACGCAACCGAAACGAGTGCCGTGGCGCGCACTACAAGCCGGACTTCGACGACAAGAACCCCGCCGCGAAGAACCCCGTGGGACGCGACGACAAGAACTGGCTCCGCTCCACGCTCGCCAAGTTCGGCGGCCGCAGCGGCACGAGCTCCAAGGTCGAATTCATCAGGGAGTTCGACTACGCGATCGCAGGCGAGAAGTTCCACGTCAACGACGAGATCGACGTCTCGCTCAAGACGCTCCAGAAGCGCGACTACACGAAGAAAAAGGCCGCCTTCACCAGCGACGACACCGCGAACCAGCCCAAGGACGGCGAGACCGTGGACAAGGGTCAGGGCCCGACGCCGAAGGCGAAGGACTTGGACCTGCAGCCGCAAGTGAAGTGAGTCTAGGGTCTAGGGTCTAGGGTCCAGGGTCACGAGACGGAGACCGCTCCCCGAACCGGCGAGACCCGGGACACGACGATCCTGCGCGAGCCCTTCCTACCTCGGTCGACGCGACCCTAGACCCTAGACCCTAGACCCTAGACCTCTTCCAACATGGCCGACCCGACCAACAAGCGCCCCATCACCTTCAAGATCAAGCGCTCCCTCAGCGGCAAGCGCGAGGACTCGGTGTGGGAGGAGTTCGAGATCCCGTGGGAGCCGCAGATGAACGTCATCAGCGCGCTGATGGCGATCCAGCGGGCCCCGACGACGAAGGACGGCAAGGAGACGCCGCCGGTCGTCTGGGAGCAGGCATGTCTCGAAGAGGTCTGCGGCTCGTGCACGATGCTGATCAACGGTAAGACGCGCCAGGCGTGCACCGCGCTCGTCGACGCGCTGTCGCCGAACGGCGAGCCGATCACGCTCGAGCCGATGACCAAGTTCCCGCTGGTGCGCGACCTGATCGTCGACCGCACGCGCATGTTCGACAGCCTGCGGCGCGCCAAGGCGTGGATCACGATCGACGGCACCCACGGCCTCGGCCCTGGTCCCCGCATCGCGCCGGAAGTGCAGGAAGAGGCCTACCCGCTCTCCCGCTGCATGACCTGCGGCTGCTGCGTCGAAGCGTGCCCGAACGTGAACGACTCGTCGCCCTTCATGGGCCCCGCCGTGATCAGCCAGGTGCGCCTCTTCAACATGCACCCGAGCGGCAAGATGAACGCGAACGAGCGCCTCGACGCCATCATGGGCGAAGGCGGCATCGCCGACTGCGGCAAGGCGCAGAACTGCGTGCAGGTCTGCCCGAAAGACATCCCGCTCACGGAGTCGATCGCGATCGTCGGCCGCGACACGATGAAGCGCGCGCTCTTCGGGTGGTTGCTGAAGTAGTCAGACGCGACGCTCGGCGCGTCTTGCCGCCGCGCGGAGAGCCGCACGGTACTGCTCCGCGAGCTCGGTCTGCCCCGCATCTGGGAGCGCGAAGCGTTGCAAGAGCGCGAGGTCGATGGCGGGGAGCGCGCGACTCTTCACTCCGGCGATCCATCGATTGCCCTCGAGGAGGTGCACGGTCAGCGCGCCGTGGCGGTGGACCCAGACTTCGTGGATGCCGAGCCCGCGGTACACCTCGAGCTTGTCTACCTTCCACGATGTGAGGACGACCTCGATCGCGAGGTCGGGGACGCGCTTCTCGCGGCCGACCATGTAGCACTCGTCGGGCTCGATCCCGCGCTGTTTCGCCTTCTTGCGGAAGGTCTGCTGGCCGTGCCCGTCGAGGTAGATCTTGTTCACCCCCGCATACGCCTCCATGAGGCGGGCGAGGATCTTCTTGATCCGCTCGTGCTCTCTCGAGGTCGTCATGATCTCGAGCGCGCCGCGCAGGTACGTAAGGTGGACGCCGGGACGCTCCTCGAGAATCTCGAGGAACTGCTCGTATTGCTCCCACGAGATTCCGAGGAGCAGGAGCCGCTGCTCGGCTTCGTCGGGGGACGTTGACTGGGACGGGACGGCGACCATGCGGATCTCCCGGGATCGAGGGTAGCACTCGGCTCCATCCCCGCAGGTCGACGCAGGCAGACGCGCGGTTGCGCGCGCTGAGGACACTACGCACCGTGGCGGAGGGCTCCGCGGTACTGCTTCACGAGCGTGAGCTGTGTCACGTCGGTCCGGACGAAGCTCGAGAGCAGCTCCAGATCGAGCGCGGGCAGGAGTGCGCTGGACTCGCTCGCGACGTAGCGATCGCCGTCGAGCACATGCACGGTCATCGCGCCGTCGCGCCAGACCCACACCTCTCGCACACCGAGCCCTCGGTAGACGTCGAGCTTGTCGATCTTCCATCGCGAAACGGCGATTTCGATCGCGAGGTCCGGCGCGTCGCCGAAGAGACCGATCGAGTAGCACTCGTCCGGCTCGAGGCCGCGCTGGGCGGCCTGCTTGCGGAAGGTCGCGGAGGCGGCAGACCGCCGTCTGCCGAGCGTCAGCCTGCTTCCGTGAGCCGTCGACGCGTACGCAGTCGCGAAAGGCGAAACCCGCCCTGCGCGGTTCGCTCGTGACCGCACGACGAGCTACCCTGTGCGGCCGATGTCCAGGCTTCTCTTCACGTGCGCCGTCGCCTCGCTCGCCGTCGCGTGCGGTGGCTCGAACGACAACACTCTCTTCCGCGATCCGGATGCGCAGCTCGGCGAGGATGCGAGCGGCGCCGATGGTAGTTCCGAGAGCGGCGGTTCCGAGAGCGGCGGCTCCGAGACGAGCGTCACCGACGGCGCTCCCGCGGACGTCGCCACGGGGCCGTGCACGGCGGGCGAGACCGGCAAGGAAGCGTGCGGCAAGTGCGGTTCGCGCATCCGGGTGTGCAACAGCGATCGGACTTGGTCGAGCTGGAGCACCTGCAGCGGCGAGACCGGCGTCTGCACGCCGAACCAGATGGAGACGCAGGCCTGCGGCGACGGCACCAACAAGAAGCGCACCTGCACGGCGACCTGCACCTGGGGCGCGTTCGGCGCGTGCGAGGGCGTCGTGCCCTGCACCTCGGGCGCGACCGAGAGCGAAGCGTGCGGAACCTGCGGCAAGCGCGTGCGCGTGTGCAGCAGCATGATGTGGTCGGACTGGAGCGCCTGCACCGAGGAGCCCGGATGCTCGCCGACCGGTGACGAGCTGTGGCTCCTGACCGTCCCGTCGGGTCTCGAGCAGGCGGTCGCGGTGACGATCGATCGGCTCCGTATCTCGGACCACACGTCGGCCGGGACGATCGCCATCCGCACCACCGCGTCGGGCGCGCAGCAGCCGCTCACGCTCTACGGCGCGAGCGGGAGCGATGGACAGCTCTCGCGCTCCGCCGACGGGAAGTACGTGACCCTCGGCGGCTACGCGGCCGCAGTCGGCGTCCCCAACGTCAGCACCGAGAGCGACGCCGCGCGCGTGTTCGCGCGCATCGACGCAGCGCGCACGGTCGACACGACCACGACTGCGACGAACATGCCGAAGAAGACGCTCTACGGCGTCACGTCCGCGAACGGCAGCGCGTTCTGGGGCGTCGGCGACGCCGTGCAGTACATCCCCTACGGCGCGCCGACGACGGCGACGCTGGTGCTCACGAGCACGGCGACCACGGTCTCCGTGCTCGACTCGGTGCTGCACATCGGCGGCGGCGATCTCGCGACCGTGACCACACCGAAAGCCTTCGTCGCGAAGCTCTCCCCCGCGCTGCCGACGACGACGGCCACGGCGACGAACATCATCGAAACGACCGGCACGCTCTTCAGCCAGATCGACTACCCCGCGTTCGTCGGCCTCGCGCGCGCAGCGACGACGATGGACACCATCTACGTGTCGGGCAACACCGCGATAGAAGTGTGGATCCGCGCCGGCACCGCGTGGACGAAGTCGAAGAGCTTCGCCCTCGGCGTCGGCAACGAGGAGAACGCGCGCTACCTCACCGCCTTCGTGCAGGGCACGAGCGTCATCGTCTACGCGACGGCGAAGACCACGACCACCTCGCGCCTGATCAAGTGTGTCGACACCGGCGGCACGACGACCCCGACCTGCACGAGCGTGCGCACGTCGACCGGAACGGTCCGCTTCAAGGGCGTGGCGCTCGCTCCGAAGTGAGCCGAGCGGTCCACGGCGACGCAGCGTTGCTGCTCAGAACCGATACCGAACACCGAGCGACACGGGGATCCCATGAGCGACGCCGAAGTCGCGACCGAGGAAGCCGAGCCCGTAGAACGCGCTGAATCTGAGGACCGCGTCCAGCTCCCCAACGATGCGTACATACAGGGCGGCGCGCACCTCGACGAACACGCCGGTTAGTGCAACCGAACCATTCGAACCGTCGCGGGACCGCGACGCGACACCATGAAACATGCCGAACCCCGCTGAGATCTCCGCTCCATCGCGTGAGGTCATCGGAGCGACGATGGTCGCCAGCACCGGCAATCGGAACACCGTTCCAGATCTATCTTCTTGGTAGGGGGGCGACCCCGAGACTCCCGAACCGTGGAGGAACGTGAAGGACACGTCGAGCTTGAACGATCGAGTGAACCGGTAGCCCGCGTCAATCGTTGCGCCGAGGAGCGGCCCGGCGCCACCCAACCGATCGGTGCTCCCATACCGCGTTCCCCTGCTACCCCCGGACTCGAGACCGTGAACCAGATCCACCGCGGCCCCCGCGCCGACGTGGAACCGCTCATACGCGATCGCATCGAACGGGGTCGCTCCGACGTTCGCGGCAAGCGCGGAAAGACTCACGAAAAACGCGAGCGCTCCAGCGGCTCGCACGTGAACAGACATCAGGGCGACGGCGCGAACTTCGCCGGGTCGATCGCCGGGGTGCTCGCGACGTTGCCCACGAGGCTCCACGCGCCGGTGCCGAACGCGATCTGCACGTCGGTCTGTTGGATCTTCGCGGCGCAGCGGAGGACGAAGATCTCGATCGGCAGATCGCCCGCGGACACCGTCGTCGAGGGCTCGTCCGCCGTGCCGTCGCCTGCGGCCTTGCCGTGGACCTCGAGGAACATGTCCCCGGTGTTGAGCGAGACGTTCGCCTTTCCGCCGATGAACGCCCAGACGGCGTCCTTCACGTCGTCGTCGAACTCGCGCATCCTGAACGCGCCGCCGGGGTGCTTGATGGTGCCGACGTAGCGGACGACGAAGTTCGCCTGGTCGCTCAGCTTGGTCCCGCCGAGGGTGCTGAAGCCGGGGACGTTGGTCACCGCGAAGTTGTCCCCGGCGCTGCCGTCGACCCAGGTCGTGAGCTTGGCGCCGGCCATGTAGTCGGTGCCGGTCGGCTTCTCGGTGCTCTTGCCGCGGGCGAACTCCCAGATGACGGCGTGGCTGATCGAGCTGAACGAGCCGGTCCCGCAGAAGGCGTCGTTCATCGGACCGCTCGCCGAGAACACGCTGATGTACGCGGTGAGCCCGGTGGTCGGCTTCGGGATCGCGCCCTCGGTGTAGGTCTCGACGCGCGTGCCCTTGGTGATCTTCAGGGTGCGGGGCGTCGTGGTCGAGACCTCGAAGGTGAAGGTCTCGTCGGTGCCGTTCGCGAGCTCTTCTTCCTCGGTGTAGCTGTCGGGCTTGAGCACCTTCGAGGTCACGGTCTTGCCATCCGGATCGACCGAGAACGCGCGGTAGGTGCGCGCGCGGGCGGGACCCCAGGGGTTCCGGATCTCGCCCCACTCGAGCGTCGAGGCGCGGAAGTGGAGCTCGCGCTGGCGGGTGCGGCTCACGCTCCCCTCCATGCGCGCGAAGCTGCCGCTCCACGTCGAGTCGCCGAGCTGAGCGAACAGCTTGCCGGCGG
The DNA here is from genome assembly GCA_046593995.1 of Polyangiales bacterium. Taxonomy (GTDB): domain Bacteria; phylum Myxococcota_A; class Polyangia; order Polyangiales; family JADJMO01; genus JALHOE01. The sequence continues at coordinate 302 of JBKJQC010000140.1, read as the reverse complement.
CCGAGGCGGCGTCGGGGAGCATCACGTCCGGTTTGTTCGTGTCAGCAATGGCAGTATCGGTCGTCGGCTTGCTGTCCGTGGTGCTCGACGTGTCCTTCGCGCCGTCGACGGTGCCGGTGTCCTCGGTGCCGTCCTCTGGGTCGGGCTCCGCGTCGGCTTCGGCGTCGGTCGTCGAGGTCACCTCGTTGGTCTCCGAGCTGCAACCGACGGTCGCGAGGACGGCGCCCGCGAGCGCTCCCGCGACGGAGCTACGCGCGCGACGACGCCGGAGCCAGGTCGCGATCGCGCCGAGCGCGAACACC
>JBKJQC010001277.1:0-3083 GCA_046593995.1 Polyangiales bacterium | reverse complement strand
ATCGTCCGTCGCACCAACGCGCTCTCCGGGTTCTCCTACGGGCGGCAGTTCGCGTACGACGAGGTCATGTCTTTCCCGAAGGGGCCGAAGGGGCTCGCCATGGCGACCGCCGTGACGGCGGGGCTCGCGGGCGCGTTCGCCGCGCTGACGTTCGAGCCGACGCGGAAGCTCGCCGAGCGCTTCGTGCCCGCGCCCGGCGAAGGCCCGAGCGAGGAGGTGCGCACGAGCGGCTCCTTCGAGGTCGTGCTGCACGGCAAGGGGAAGGACGACAAGGGGCACCCGTTCACGTTGCACGGCACCGTCCGCGGCAAGGGCGACCCGGGCTATGCGGCCACGGCGGTGATGCTCTCGGAGTCGGCCCTCTGCCTCGCGCACGACGGCCGCTCGACGCCCGGTGGGATCCTGACGCCGGCCTACGCGATGGGCGGACCGCTGCTGAAGCGTCTACGCAACGCGGGGATGTGCTTCGAGGTCGAATGACGAGCGTGGTCAGGCGCCTTTGGTGGCGAGCGCGGTGAGGAGCTTCTGCACCGTCTGCTTCGCGTCGCCGAAGAGCATCAGCGTGTTCTCGCGGAAGCACAGCGGGTTGTCGACGCCGGCGTAGCCCGCCGCCATCGAGCGCTTGAGCATCACGACCTTCGCGGCCTTCCACACCTCGAGCACGGGCATGCCCCAGATCGGAGACGACTCGTCCTCCATCGCGCTCGGGTTCACGATGTCGTTGGCGCCGATGATCACCACGACGTCGATCTTGTCGAGCTCGTGGTTGATCTCCTCCATCTCCTTCACGATGTCGTAAGGGACATCGGCCTCGGCGAGGAGGACGTTCATGTGCCCCGGCAGACGACCGGCGACCGGATGGATCGCGTAGCGGATGTCGATGCCGCGCGCGCGGAGCATCTCGGTGATCTGCTTCAGGGGGTGCTGCGCCTGCGCGACGGCCATCCCGTACCCCGGCACCACGACGACGTTCTTCGCGTGCCACAAGAGCTCCGCCGTCTCCTCGACCGTCGTCTGCACGACCGGCCGCTGCTCCTCGGGCGAGGCCTTGCTCGTTCGGGCCGGGGCTTCGCCGAAGCCGCCGAAGACGACGTTCCAGATGGAGCGGTTCATCGCCTTGCACATGATGTAGCTGAGGATGGCGCCGCTCGAACCGACGAGCGCGCCGGTGATGACGAGGAGATCGCTCCCGAGCATGAAGCCCGCGGCCGCGGCCGCCCAACCCGAGTAGCTGTTGAGGAGCGACACTACGACCGGCATGTCCCCGCCGCCGATCGCCATCACGAGGTGCACTCCGAGGAAGCCGGCGAGGCAGGTGACGGCGAGCAGCGACGACATGCCCTCCCGCGTCGTACCGCCCCAGACGCCGAGGGCGAGACAGCAGACGAGGACGAGCGCGTTGAGCGCGTGACGTCCGGGGATGAGCCACGGCCTACTGCCAATGCTGCCACGGAGCTTGAGGAAGGCGACGATCGAGCCGGTGAAGGTGATCGCGCCGACGACGACGCCGACGTAGACCTCGATCGCGTGCGCGACGTCGTGCGTGCGTCCTTCGAGGAACGTACCGATGCCGACCAGCACCGCCGCCGCGCCGACGAAGCTGTGGAGGATGGCGACCAGCTCCGGCATCGACGTCATCGCGACGCGACCGGCGAGCAACGCGCCGATGATGGATCCGACGGCGAGGGCTCCGGCGACGACGCCGAGACCGGTCACCGACACCGTCGCCGGGCCGACCATGGCGGAGCGCGCCAACGCCAGGATCGTGACGACGATCGCGAGGATCATCCCGACCGCGCCGAGGAGGTTGCCGCGCCGCGCGGTCTCCTGGGTGGAGAGGCTGCGGAGGCTCGCGACGAAGAGCAACCCGGCGATGACGTAGCTGACGGTCGTGACGCTCGTCGGCATTATTTGTGGAACATCCGCAGCATCCGCTGCGTCACGAGGAAGCCGCCGGCGATGTTGATGGCGGCGATGAGGACGCCGATCGCCGCGAGGGCGAGCGTCACCGGGTTGTCGGCGCCGGGCAGGAGGAGGAGCCCTCCGAGCAGGATGATCCCGCTGATGGCGTTGGTCACGCTCATGAGCGGCGTGTGCAGCGCGGGCGTCACGTTCCACACGACATGCCACCCGATGATGCACGCGAGGAGGAACACGGTCATGCGCTGGAGGAGCTCGGGCGAGCCCCAGATCCCGAGCGGGACGAGGATCAGGATCGCGAGGAGCGTCGCGATTCGGGCTGCCCAGGGGGACGACGGCTTCTGCAGAGCGGCGTCGTGCGGCTTGCTCAGTGCCGGCTCGCGCGCGCGCGGCGCCCCCGAGCGGATGGCGGGCTTGGGAGGAGGCCAGCGGAGCTCACCCTCGCTGAGCACCATCATCCCGCGGTGGATCTCGTCGGTCTCGTGGAGGACGATCTTCCCCTCCTTGATGACGTCTTCGAGGAGCGTGGTGACGGTCGCAGCATAGAGCTCGCTCGCGAGCGGCGACATGCGCGACGTGAGATCGGTGAGCCCGACGATCGTGACGCCGTATTTCTCGACGACACGTTCGGGCTCGGTCAGCGCGCAGTTGCCGCCTTGCTCGGCCGCGAGGTCGACGATCACCGAGCCGCGCGCCATGCCCACGACGGCGCCGGAGGTGACGAGCTTGGGGGCTACCTTCCCCGGGATCAACGCGGTGGTGATCACGATGTCGACCTCGGCGCAGTGCTGCGCGAGGAGCGTCTGCTCGGCGAGGAGATACGCGTCGCTGACCTCCTTCGCGTAGCCGCCCTGACCTTCGCCCGTCTCGCCCTCGAACTTGAATTCCACGAAGCGGCCGCCGAGCGACTCGATCTGTTCGCGCACGACGGGGCGGGTGTCGAACGCGCGGACGACGGCGCCGAGGCTCCGGGCCGCAGCGATGGCGGCGAGGCCGGCCACGCCGCAGCCGACGATCAACACCTGCGCCGGCTTCACGCGGCCGGCGGCCGTGATCTGCCCGCCGAAGAAGCGGCCGAAGCGCGACGCCGCTTCGACGACGGCCTTGTATCCGGCGATGTTCGCCATCGCCGAGAGCGCGTCGAGCTTCTGCGCGCGGGTGAT
>JBKJQC010001085.1:0-4122 GCA_046593995.1 Polyangiales bacterium | reverse complement strand
CCCTCGCGGCCGCGTCGGCGCTCACGGCGTTCGCGGGCACGTCCTCCGGTGTGGAATCGGCTTCGGCCCAGACCTACGAGGCTCCGCCCGTCGAGGTCCCGACTGCACCGGTCCCTCAAGGCGCTCCGCCCCCGCCGCCGCCCGCCGCGAAGCCTCCGCCGCCGAAGCCGGCCGCGCCCACCCCCGCGCCCGCCCCCAAGCCTGCCGCGCCGCCCGCAACAGGTGGGGCGCCCGCCGCACCGCCCGCAACAGGTGGGGCGCCCGCAGCGCCCGCGAAGCCCGACGACAAGACGGCGGAGACCCCGCCGCCGAAGCCGAAGAACAACGAAGGCGTGTTCAAGATCTCCGGCACGAAGGGGCCCGGGGTCGTCGGTGGCGCCACGACCAAGGGAAAGTCCCAGCCGCCGCCGACGAACAGCGCCCCCACGACGAAGACCGCGCCTGCGACGAAGACCACGAAGGCTGCGCCTGCGGCGAAGAAGTCTTCTGCCGTCGTCGCGCAGTGGCCCGGCTTCCGCATGACCGAAGACGGCGGCAGCGAAGTCATGGTCGAGTTCTCGACCCCCGCGGGCGCACCGACGGAGCACCGCGCGGCGGGCTCGGTGACCTACGTGTTCAAGGGCGCGCACGTCCTCAAGCACAACAACCAGAACCCGCTGATCACCGTGCACTTCAACACGCCGGTGGCGCGCGCGCGGCTCGTGCCGAAGAAGGGGGAGCTCCATCTCGTCGTCGAGCTCCGCGCGGACGCGCCGCCGATGTCGGGTGTGCGCGCGGGAGCAGAGGGGGCCGGCCAGTTCTTCGTTCGGTTCGGCCCCGGGAGCTATCTGCCGAAGGAAGCGGAGACCACCGACATCCCGGCCCCGACCCAGAAGATAGGCGGCGAAGGGAAGAAGCCCGCGCCCTCGACACCAGGAACACCTGCAGCGCCGGGCGCGCCCGCGACTCCGGGCGGCTCGAAGACCGGCCCCGCGCCCTGACGTCAACGCTCACCGGGAGCGGGCAGGAGCGCTCAGGACGAGGGCGATCCACTCGCCCTGCGCGGGCGCATCCTCGAGCGCGAAGGAAGCGTACGCATCGCGGACGCGATCCTTCTGCGTGTCGAGGATCCCCGAGAGCACGAGCAGACCGCCCGGCGCGACGCGGGCCATGATGTCCCCGGCGCGCGGCACGAGGACCTCGGCCTGGATGTTCGCGAGCACCAGCGGATACGTGTCGGCGAGGGCTGAGACGTCCGTGTCGTCGGCGTCGACGCGCTCGGCGAGCCCTGCGCGCACGGCGTTCTCGACCGTGATCCGCACCGCGTCGGGATCGACGTCGACGCAGCGGGCGCGCGAAGCACCGAGCGCCAACGCGACGAGCGCGAGGATTCCGCTCCCGCACCCCACGTCGAGGAGCGTTTCCCCCGCGTACTCCGACGCGCGCGCGTCGAGGACGTTCGCGACGAGCGACGTCGTCGCGTGCAGACCGGTGCCGAAGGCCCGCCCGGGCTCGAGCTCGAGGACGCGCGCGTCACCTGCGAGCAGGGCCGCATCGACGTCTCTCCACGGCGGTTTGATCACGATGCGCGGCGACAGCCGGAACGGTGCGAAGTGCTCCTTCCACGCGTCACGCCACGCGTCGCCGATGACCTCTTCCAGCCGCGGCGAGAGCTCGCTACCGAACGCGGCGATCGCCTCGAGCGCTGCCTCGCGCGTGGCGAACGCAGCGACCAGCGTCACGGTCTCGTCGCCTTCGCCATCTCTGTCGCCATCTCTGTCGACAGCTGCCGGGGAGGACCCGTTCCACGATGCGATCGGCACGCCGACGTCGGCGCCCGGGTCTCGGCGCTCGCCTTCCGAACGGGCGCCGCGGACCAAGGTGGTCGCATCGCGCTGCTCGACGCCCTCGGCGCCCATCTCGAAGAGCTGCTCGGCCGCGACCTCGGCGAGGGATGCCAGGACGTCGATGGCGACGAACGGATAGCGCGGCTCGCTCACGCTCACTCGCTGATCGTGATCGTGACTGTCGAGCTCACGGGCCCGACGCCACCGCCGCCCGGGCCGGGATCGTTCTTGCGCGTCAGGAGGATCCCCGCGAGCACGCCCCCCGCGACGACCGCGGTGGTGCCCGTCCAGAACCACCACGTCGAGAAGATCGAGGCGTCCTTCTCCGCGGCCACGGCGATGCGCAGCGGCGTCTCGGCGTCACCGCGCGTGGCGATCGCGAGGCCGCCCTTGTCGGAGGCCTGGATGTAGTACTCGACGAGCGGTGGCTTCACCGCGCTGCCCGGGATGTTCGCCTTGAAGGCGGTGCCGGTGACGCTCGCCGGCACCTCGGTGTACTTGCCCGAGGAGCCGCTCCGGTAGAAGAGCGCGATTTTCGAGATCCGTTTGTCGGCGTCGTCGATCGAGCCAGTGATCTCCACCGTCTGATCGTGGGGCGCCTCGGCCGGCGACAGGTGCTTGAGGACGACGGCCGCGACGGGCTTCTCTTCCTTCTCGAGGCCCGGTTGGCCTTCCTCGTTCCACTGCTGCTTGTACTTGATGAACGGCTCGCGGAACTTCGGCGACTCGGTCTTCGGGAGCTCGAAACCAGGGTCGATCGCGTAGAGCGCCCACGTGGCCGTGCGCGCGGAGTCGTCCTGCTTGAGGACGATGTAGTTGTACGCGAGCCAGCGATAGATCTCGATCTTCTGCGCGTTCGTGACGTCCTTGCGGAGGAGCGCCGCCGAGAGCTTCTGGATCGACTCGTCGTACTGCTGGTCCTCGAACTTCGTCTTCGCGTCGTCGATCAGCTTCTGCGTCGAGACCTTCGTCTGCGCGAGGGCCGCGCGCGGCGTGAGCGCCACCACGGCGAGCGTCCCTGCGACCGACAGGTGCAGCGCGGCAGTCAGGCCGACGGTCGTGGCGAAGCGCGCGGCGCGCGATCTACGCATGGCGGCGAAAGGATACACCGATCGTTCCGTTCAACCACCGTCTGGTCGCACGACCGATTGAACACGGAGGCACGGAGGCACGGAGGATCGTGAGGTCTACCGATCTTCGCTTCCTCCTCGCGCTTGCTGTCGCATCAGATCGGCGCCTCGACTCCCTCTGTGACCAGGACGGCGCTACGGAGTCGCGAGCGGCGAGGCGTCGAAGCGAAGATCGGCAGACCTCTCGGACCTCCCTCTCGACTCCGTGCCTCCGTGCCTCCGTGTTCCTCTCGTCACCGGGATCACTCGTCGTCTTCGCGCCAGGCGTCCTTCGCGCGGTTCTCGAAGCGCGTGTAGCTGTCGATGAAGGTGACCGGGACGCGGCCCGTGGGGCCGTTGCGCTGCTTCGCGAGGATGACCTCCGCGTACCCCTTGGCCTTCTGGGCCTCGGCCGAGTTCTTGTCGGTCATGTAGTACTCGGGCCGATAGATGAACTGAATCACGTCGGCGTCCTGCTCGATGGCGCCCGACTCGCGGAGGTCGGACAGCTGCGGGCGCTTGTCCTTGCCGGCGCGCGTCTCGACGGCGCGATTGAGCTGCGACAGCGCAATGACCGGGACGTGCAGCTCCTTCGCCATCGCCTTGAGACCGCGGGAGATCTCGCTGATCTCCTGCTCGCGGGAGTTCACGCCGTCGCGGCCGCGCATGAGCTGGAGATAGTCGATGATGATCAGGCCGATCTTCTGCTTCCACTTGTCCGTGCCGGGCCACTTCCGGTCGAACTCGTGCTGCTGACGACGGACCTTGGCGCGGAGCTCGAGGAGGCTGATCGCGGCGGTGTCGTCGATCCAGATCGGGAGCTGCGACAGGTGGTCGGCCGCCTCGACGAGGCTGTCCCACTTCTCGCCTGCGACCTGTCCTTTGCGGAGATCGCTCAGGTTGACGCGGCCCTCGGAGCACATCATGCGGTTCGCGAGCTGCTCCTTCGGCATCTCGAGCGAGAACACCATCACGCCGTAGCGCGCATCGATGGAGATCTCCTCGCCGGGCGCTTGCTCGGGGATCGCCGAGGCGACGTTCGTCGCGACGTTCATGACGTACGACGTCTTTCCCATGCCGGGGCGCGCGGCGACGATGATCAGCTCGCCTTCGTGCATGCCGCTCGTCTTCTCGTCGAGGTCGGTGAAGCCGGTCGGCACGCCGGTCACGAGCTTGCCGCGCTCGAG
>JBKJQC010001265.1:0-13062 GCA_046593995.1 Polyangiales bacterium | reverse complement strand
TGTTCGGATTTCTCATCGGCACGGCTTGTCTGATTGGTCTCGTCGCGACCCTACGTCGTGGGTTCGGCGGCGGGTGCGGGCGCTACGCGCACGCCGGCTACGGCGGCGGGTGCGGCTCGCACGGTCACGCGCACGGCGGGTGGCATTCGCGGCATCACGAAGGTCCGCCTGGAGATGGATGGGGCGGCTATCGCCAAGGCGAGTGCGCTCCCAGCGAACAAGAGAGCGAAGGTCCGCCGTGGCGCAAGCGCGGTGGCTTCCGTGGCTGGGGCCCGCGCGCATGGTTCGGGCGCATCTCGCAGCGGCTCGACATGACTCCTGCTCAGGAAAAGGCGTTCCGTCAGGCGTTCGAGGAGCTGCGCGACGCCGGTCGCAAGGCAAAGGGCGAGGTGAAGGAGACGCGCAAGGATCTCGCGACCGCGTTCCGCGCGGAGAGCTTCGACGCGGTCCTCCTCGGCGACGTCTTCGGAAAGCACGACCGCGCGCTCGAGGACGTCCGCAAGGCGCTCGTCGGTGCGCTCGCCAAGGTGCACGAGTCGCTCGACGAGAAGCAGCGCGAGGAAGTGGCGCGGATCATCGAAGACGGCTGGTTCTCGCGCGGCCACTCCTATGGGGGGTGGTGACATGCGCCGCAAGCTCCTGATCGCGGTCCTCGCCTTTGGCACGGTCGCGGGGTACGCCTCCGGCTTCCGCAGCATGCGTCACTGCCAGTACGGCGGCCGTGACCGCAACACGTCGTTCGAGCAGCACGTCGCAAGAATCTGCGCCGACGCGGCCCGGGCGGAGAAGTAACCGCCTCCGGCGCGTCCAGGGTCTAGGGTCCAGGGTCTAGAGCTCGAGAGCGTATCGTCTTGCTCTCTCGCCCTCGATTCTTCGACCCTGGACCCTGGACCCTAGACCCTAGACCTCCCGTGATCCGCATCCTCCTCGTCGACGACGACGTTCGCCTGCACGAGCTCCTCACGAGCTATCTCTCGCAGAACGGCGTGCACGTGAGCGGCGCGCGCGATGGTCTCTCGGCCCTCGCGATGCTCGACGCGGGGACGTACGACGCGGTGTTGCTCGACGTGATGATGCCCGGGATCGACGGGCTCGAGGTCTGCCGGCGCATCCGGCAGAAGAGCAGGATCCCGGTCATCATGCTCACGGCCAAGGGGGACGAGACGGATCGCGTGGTCGGTCTCGAGCTCGGCGCGGACGACTACGTGGCGAAGCCGTTCGCTCCGCGCGAGCTCCTCGCGCGGATCCGTGCGGTGCTCCGTCGCTCGTCGCCGGAGGCCGTCTCGGAGAAGATCACCGTCGCCGATCTCGTCATCGAGCCGCAGACGCGCGAGGTGCGACTCGGCGGCGAGCGCATCGAGCTCACGGGGATCGAGTTCGACATCCTGCTCGCGCTCGCGCGGCGCGCCGGTCGCGTGGTCCCGCGCGAGGCGCTGCTCAGCGAGGCCGGCCGCGGCGACGTCGTAGTGTCGGAGCGCACGGTCGACGTGCACATCAGTCACCTCCGGCAGAAGCTCGGCGATGGACGTCGCATCAAGACGGTGCGCGGCGTCGGCTACGTGCTCGCGAAGGACGAGACGTGAAGCGGCGCCGTCGTGGCCTGCCGGGGCTCGGGATCGGCGCGTTCATGCGCGCACGGTTCCGCCGGCGTTTGTTCGTATGGTTCGGGCTCACCATCGGCATCTCGTTCGCCGTCGTCTCGGGGACGATGCACGTCCTCGGGGCCGGAGGGAACGCGTGGCGTCGCGAGGTGCAGCGTGGTCACGCGCTCGTGTCGCACCTGTTCGAGCAGTCCTGGAGTCGTCCGACCGAACGCGATGCGCTCGCCCGCACGCTCGGCGCGGATCTCGACGTCGACGTCACGCTCGTCGACGCACAGGGCGCTCCTCTGCTCGTCGTCGGCCGGCCCTGCCCGAAGCCGCTCTTCACGTCGCCGGTGAACGTCAACGGAGCGGTCGCCGGTCACGTGCAGCTCTGCGCCGGTCGCGAACGCGCCGGCGGAGGCTTTCGCACCGCGCTCGCGATCGCCGCCGCAGCCGCGGTGTTGTGGGCGATCTCGGGGCGCGTCGCGCGTCGGCTCGCGCGTCCGTTCGACGAGCTCTCGCAGCTCGCCGACGCGCTCGGCCGCGGCCAGCTCGATGCTCGCATCCGTCAACGCTGCGAGGGGGACGGTGAGACCGCGATGGTCGCGCGCGTGCTCAACGACATGGCGGCGCGCATCGAGCGGCAGCTCGCGGATCAGCGCGAGCTCCTCGCAGCTGTGTCACACGAGATCCGCACGCCGATCGCGCGCATCCGCATCCTCACGGAGCTCGCGCGCCCTCTCGACGGGGGCGCCCCGGCGGTGCCTGGCCTGAGCGAGACTGCGCACGCGAACCTCGACGAGATCGATCGCGAGATCATGGAGATCGACGCGCTCGTCAGCGAGCTGCTCGCGAGCGCCCGCGTCGACTTCGCTGCTGCCAAGCCGACCAAGCTCGACGTGGCCGACGTCGCGCGCCGCGCGCTCGAGCGGTCCGCAATAGAAGGTGCCGAGCTCGTGCTCGACGCGACCCACGTGCACGCGGATCCGACGCTCCTCGCGCGCGCGCTCGCCAACCTCTTGGAGAACGCGAAGCGCCACGGCGGTGGCGTCGCACGTCTACGCGTCGTCGCGAACGACGCGAAGGTCCGTTTCGAGGTCGAGGATCGCGGACCGGGGATCCAGCCCGGCGACGAAGAGAAGATTTTCGAGTCGTTCCACCAGCGCGCCGACGAATCGATCCGCGAGAAGGGTTCGCTCGGTCTCGGCCTCGCGCTCGTCCGCCGGATCGCCGAAGCGCACGGAGGCCGCGCCTACGCGCGCAACTGCGATGCGTCCGAAGGCGGCGGCGCGTGCGTCGGGATCGAGCTCCCCCTCGCGCCTCCCCACGACGAGGTCTGACTCAGGCCTGCGAGTCCGACATCCGCTTGCGCGCGCGGAACATCAGGAGCGCGAGGGCCAAGCCGATCGGGCCGAAACTCGAAGCGCGGGCGTGGGAGCAGGAAGCCTTCTCGTCGGACTCGGGGGTCGCGTCGACCTCTTTGAGCGCGGTCGCCACGAAGGGCGCGGAGCTCGCGAGGCCGGCGTAGATCGTCGCGGTGCAGCCTTCGCGCTTGCGCGAGGCGATGCCGAAGACGCGCCCTTCGGCGTCGAGGGCCGGGCCGCCCGAGTCGCCTTCGCACACGGCGCCTTCGCCCCACCACTCGCGCTCGTCGAGGTGCGTGCTCTTGCAGCCGATGCCGACGCACGAGACCTTGAGCCCATCACGACGGCGGCGCGTGCCCGAGGGCTCTGCGCCGGAGCGGCCGACGCCGACCGCGGAGAAGGTCTCGCCGACCTCGGGCGTACGGTCGAGCCGCATCGCGATCGGGTGGACTGCGCTCGCGGGGAGCGGCTTCGCGAGGACGAGGGCCGCGATGTCCTCGCCGCAGAACGAGTCCCCCTCGGGCACGAGCACCTTCACGACCGCGTGGCGCTCGACGAGGACCGCGCCGCCCGAGGTGGTCGCGACGTGGATCTTCGCCGGCTCCGACGAGGGGCCGAACTTGGTGGCCGAGCAGTCGACCGTGTCCGCGCTCGGTCCCGCCATCGGCGCGATGCAGTGGCGGGCCGTGAGGACCAAGCGCGGCGTGACGACCACCCCGCTGCAGGCCGTGCCGCGGTCGAGCGCGAGGACGCCGACGACACCGTCGAGCTCGGCGTCGATCGCGCCGGAGACGATCGCCGTGGACTCACTGCCGAGCTGCTCGGTCGACTCCGCAGCCGGCGGCTCGCCACCACAGGCCGCGAGGGAGAGCGCGAGGACGACTGCGAGCTTGCGGAACACTGAGCGTCGCCTTCGCAACGCTCATGCCGGGAATGGGCCCCGCCCGAGTGTGACGATTCGCGCGGCCATTAGGCTCATCCGTGTGCTCTAGACGAGCTTCCGCTGCGCGCGCGACGGCGCACCAAACCCACCAGCAGAAGCCCGAAGGCACACCCGATCGCGACGTCGGCACCCGACGCGGATCCGCCCAGAATCGCGCATCGGCAGCCGCCCTTGGTCACCGTCTCGGGATCGCCGCCGCCGCACTCGAGGGCGAGACCTCGACGCGGAGTCGTGTCGCACGGAGCGCTCCGCGTCGGCGGGTACGCAGCGCAGATTCCGCATACGTCGTCCTGCGACGGGTCGCGCATGTACACCTTCCGCTGCTCGTAGCGGGCGTACATCGTGGCCGCGGTATTCTGCGGCTGAGTATGCGCGAGGCCGAGGAAGTGCCCCGCCTCGTGGGTCAGGATCGAGTGGAAATCGAACTGAACGTTGGCCGGCGGATCGGCGATCGTGATCTGGTTCTCCGACGTGTTGATCTCCATGTCGGCGTCGTAGATCTCGCCCGTCTCCGTGTTGAAGGTGACCGTGGTGAGCGCGAGAGTCGTCTCCTTGTCGGGCTTCGGCGTGCCGTCGCACTCGTTCCAGCCGTTCGGTCCGTCGCGGAAGATGATCGTGTTCGCGTTGCCGACCTTGCCGTTGTACTCGACGCAGTTGCAGCTGACCGGCCCGAGGTCCTTCACGGTGATCGACGGGTGCCCCTGATCGAAGGCGCCGCCGCACGAGACCGGATCGGCAGGGCAATCGACCTTCGCCCACTCGTCGAACGCGCGCTGCGCGATCGTGCGTGACGTCGCGAGATCGAGGTACGAGAAGTACTTGCTCGCATCGCGCTGCACGCTGAACCCGACGCACTTCGTCGACCAGTAGAGCGGTCGTCCGGCGTCGTCGCACGGTTGCTGGTCCGTGGGCGTGAAGTCCTGCGTGGTCGTCGTGCGGCACCACGCGCTGGCCGTGCTCGCGCTCGTGAGGACGAAGAGCCCGACGATCACGCCCGAGAGCAGCGCGAGTCCGGCGCGTTCAATCCACTCGCTTAGGCTCGCTCCTCGGACGCGGAACGGACTTCGCAAAGCCTTCGTCCGTCCGCGTTCACTTCTTCGCACGGGCGGCCCACACCGTGCGGATGTCGGTCACCGCAGCGGAGACGGGCTTCCCCGCGAGCGCGACCACCGCGGGCTTCGCAGCGGGCGCGGCCTTCGGCGGGACGAGCACGAGGTCGGTCGGCCGCGCGACGATGCGCGCGACCTTGTCGGCGCCGATCTCGACCGGTAGAGCGCCCTGCGACATCCCCACGACGTACGACGTCGGCGTCTTCACGTCGGGCTTCACGTCAGGCACGCGCTTCACGAAGAGCACGATCGGCTTGTCGAGCGGGAGCACCGCTTCGCCGTGGGTGATCTGCCCGATGCCGTCCACGACGCCGCCGTAGGTGCGCACGACGACGGACTCGCCGGCTTTTGCGTTCCCCGCGACGGCGGTGTCGATCGCGACCGTGGTGTACGTGACGATCCGCCCCGACTCCCAGCGCGAGAGCTTCGACTTCGGGATGCCGACGACGACCGCTTCGCTCTTGTCGACGAGGTCCTCGAGCGTGAGCATCACCGCCGTGGACGCCTCGGCCGCGTGTGGCGCGAGCACGGCGGGAGCGAACGTCGTCGCGGCCGATGCAAAGCCGAAGGTCAGAGCGAGCCGCGAAGCGCGCCACAAAGACCGCGCCGCAACCCGGAACAGGGGCAGGTGAAGCATGTCGAGGAGGACAGGGTAGCGAGCCCCGGGCCGGCCGCCAGCCCCGCGTCCCTCTCAGCGCTTTGCGACCAAGACCGCGTCGCGCATCGCCGCCTTTGCAGCGGCCGTGATGGGCGATCCCAGGAAGATCGAGAGCGCGCGGGCGCCCTGCTCGACGAGCATCCCGAGGCCGTCGATCGCGCGGTGTCCGTCCCCCGCGGCGCGCTCGAGAAAAGGTGTCCTCGCGGCTCCGTGCGGCGCGCGGTAGACGAGGTCGTAGGCGACGGCGCCCTCGGTCTTCGGTGCGCGCGTCCACGCGTCCGCGATCGGTGCGCCGTCGGGGCCACCGGCCATCCCCGCGCTCGTCGCGTTGACGATGACGTCGAACGGCTCGAACGGCATGGTCGGCGGGTGCGCGAGGTCCCAATCGGTAGCCTCGCCTACGCCGACCGCGGCGGCGAGCGCACGCGCCGCAGCGCCGTCGCGCCCCGCGACCACCACGCGGTCCGCGAGCGTCGCGAGCGCGGCCATGGCGGCACGCGCAGCCCCGCCCGTGCCGAGGACCAGCGCCCTCCCACAGGGGACGCCGTGCGCGAGGAGGTCCGTGCGCAGCCCGTCGACGTCGGTGTTGCTGCCGACGAGCCTTCCCGTGGCATCGAGGTAGACGGTGTTCACCGCGCCGGTCCGCGCGACCTCGTCGGTGTGGACGTCACACAAGCGCATCGCCTCGATCTTGTGCGGCACCGTCACGTTCAGCCCATGGAATTCGCCGCGTCGCACGCGATCGAGCACCGACGGCAGCTCGTCCTTCGTGACCCGCAGCGGCTCGTACTCATGCGGCAGATCGAGCGCTCGGAACGCCGCGCGATGCATGACGGGGCTGAGCGAGTGCGCGATGGGATCGCCGATCACGCGGAGCCTCTTCGGCCTCACGAGGCGTCGTCCTCGGTGTCACTGTCGGTCACCTGGGCGGTGAGCGTGCCGCGCTGCAGTCGCACGGCGATGGTGTCGCCGCGCTCGAGCTCGCGCGCGTCGCGGACGGCGTGTCCCTTCGCGTCGAGCGCGATCGCGTAGCCGCGCGAGAGCACCGCGAGCGGCGAGATCGCGTCGAGCTTGTGGGCGACGTTCGCGAGCGCGTTCTTGCGGCGTTCGAGCGCACGATCCATCGCGGTGCGGAGGCGCATCTCCATCGGGGCGAGGGCGTGTCGCGACGCGGCGAGCACCGTGCGTGGGTGGCGCGCGAGGAGCCTCCGCTCGAGCTGATCGCGCGTCTTCTCGGCGACGTCGACGCGCGCGCGGATCGCGTCGGTCAGGCGCGCGTGCAGCTCGTCGACCTTCTGTCGTTGGGTCGCGAGGGCGCGCTCCGGCGCACGGACGCGCGCAGCGAGACGTGCGAGATGGTTGCCGCGTGCGTGCATGCGCGCGCGGATCGCGCTCGCGAGCCGCTGGGTGACCTCGCGCAGTCGATCCTCGCGCGCGGCATCGTCCGGCACGATCAGCTCCGCCGCCTGCGAAGGCGTCGCCGCGCGCACGTCGGCGACGAGGCACGCGATCGACCAGTCGACCTCGTGCCCGACCGCCGCGACCACCGGCTTCGGACAGTTGGCGATCGCGCGCGCGACCCCTTCGTCGTCGAACGCCGCGAGATCCTCGGCAGAGCCGCCGCCGCGGCCGACGATGATCACGTCGACCGCCTTCACCTTCGACAGACGCTCGATGGCGCGCGCGATCTGATGGGCGGCCACGTCGCCCTGGACCTGCGCGGGCGCGAGGAGGATGCGTACGCGGCCGCGCCTTCGCGCGACCTTCACGATGTCCTGGAAGGCGGCGCCGCTCGCGCTCGTGACGACGCCGATCACGCGCGGATCGGAGGGGAGCTTGCGTTTGCGCGCGGGGTCGAAGAGCCCCTCCGCGGCGAGCTTCGCCTTCAAAGCTTCGCGGCGCGCGGCGAGATCGCCTTCGCCCTTCAGCGCGACCTTCGCGACGATGAGCTGCAGCGCACCGCGCGGAGCGAAGAGGTCGGGCGTCGCGCGGATCTTGATCCGCGCGCCGTTGACGACCCTGTCACCACCGGCGGCCTGCGCTTCACGGCGGAACATCGCGCACGCGATCGACGCGTCCTCGCGCTCGTCGCTGAGCGTGAAGTAGAGGTGCCCGGTCGGCGCGGGTCCCTTGAAGCCGGAGACCTCCCCTTCGACGACGATCGATCCGAGCGTCTGGATGCGCTGGCGGAGGCGCCCGGCGAGCTCGGCGACCGAGAGGATCTCGTCGCGCGGCCGCGGCGCACGCTCTTCCTGCGGCTTCTCGGGCGCGCGCGGAGCCGGCTTCGGTGTCTCCGCCGGGGGCGCGCGCTCGAAGAGCGGGAGGTAGGGAGACGGTCGATCGCGCACGCACCGATCCTAGCGCAGAGCAGGCACGCGGGCGCTCTGCCTACGTCGGCAGTGAGCGCTGCCTACGTCGGCAGCGATACGTTCGCCCCCCGGGAGAACCCCGGTCTTGGTGGGGCTCACATCAGTTTCGTTGCAGCCCTCTTGTTCACCAAGTCGCGGAGTACGATCAAGTCGGAATCGGTGGGCTTCCAGGAGTTCAAGTGTTCCATCTGCCGGCGAGCGAAGCGGTGACCGGCTTCCACGACATCTGTGTCGGCGGCGCCGACCGGGCCGCACATGGCTTCCGACGTGACCCTCAGCACCGCGTGACGGTGTTCGACGTCCAGCCGTCCATCGTCGAGGACGCGGTACTTGAAGTACCCGATGCGCTCGACCTCGACCGCACGGCGCTCTTGGAGCAGGACGATGAGTTGCGCGTAGCGGACGAAGCCGTCCTCTCCGAAGGGCAAGACGCCTCCGCGATCGAAGAACGCATCGACCCGCGCTCTCGGAATCGACCGAAGCTCACCGGGTCCCAGTCGCAGGAAGTACCAGGCGGTGGGCGTCATCAGGCCGCCCGGCAACACGCCGTTCAGGTTCCCGTCGGCGTGGGGAAGACCTTCACGTAAAGGTCGTCCACCTCGAGACGCAGGGGCCGAGCGGTGAGCTCGAGGCGGCCGCCCGGTCCTAGCGCGCGGAGGACCCAGTTGCCCTCGCCGTCGCGGGCGAAGTGCTCGACCAGCACGCCCTTCTGCGACGCCAGGACGTAATCACACAGCGTCGGGATCGAGCGGTAGTGCATGAACTTCTCACCGCGATCGTACGCCTCCGATGAGTCGGACAGCACCTCGACGATCACGACCGGATTCGTGATGGTGTCCCGCGCGTCATCCGTGAAGCTCGGTTCTCCGCAGACGATGAGCGCGTCGGAGTACGTGTACAGACCCGTGCGTGGGATGAAGATGCGCAGATCGGAGCCGTGCGCTACGCACGGAAGGGTCTTCAGGCCCGCTCTGAACTCACCGACGAAATTCGAAGCGATCAAGCTGTGCTCGTGCGTGCCGCCCGCCATGTCGAAAATCTCGCCGTCGAGGAACGCGTGCTTCCTCGACGACGCCCGCTCGATCTCGAGATAGTCCGCTGCGCTCCGAGGGCCGGCGGGCTGCGCAGTCATGGTGACCCAGTCTACACCTTGGAGTCGCGGTAGCGAGCCCAGCTCCGGCATCCCTGGCAGTGGCGCCGGCGCTTCCGGTGGCGCAGGTGCGCGCACCCGACGGGCGGTCTTCTATCCGGAGACCGACGACATGGGCGAGCACGAGCTGCAGCGCTGATCATGGAGCTCCTGCGCCCGCTCCTCGAGCGATGGCTCCGTGATCACGGCAGGGTCGCGCACGCCGGCGCGGACACCTTCTTCTATTTCGTGGAGGGCGATCCGACGAAGCGCCTCTGACACGCCTCCGCGCGGAGGTCGCGGCGCTACGGGCACGTCGGTAGGTCAGAGCTCGTGCGGCATCAGGTCGCGCGGGCTACGGAAGCTCTGTAGCGGGCTGTAGTGGAAGAAGTTGCTGACGCGCGACGTGTAGAGGCAGGCGTACTCCTCCACTTGATCGCCGAAGCCCGAGGTCTCCGTCCCTTCCTTGAGGAGCGACCCCCAGTAGGGATGGAAGGTGCGGTCGATTCGCTGCTCGATCTCCTTCGAGGACGTCTCGATCTCGCGGAGCACCGTGCGCACGCGCTCGACGGCCTTCTTCGCGCGCTGACGCTCGGCCTCGAGCTCGCCGACGAGACGGACGTTCCCCGGACCGCCGGTCTGCACCGCCAACGCGGCCGTGCCGTCGACGACACGCAGGCCTCGCGACGAAGCGACCCCCACCGACTCGAGGCGTCGCTGCACCTCCTTGAAGTGCATCTGGTGATAACGGAGCTCGTCTTCGAGCCGCGCGCGGCGCTCCTCGAGCTCCTGCAGCTGCTCGAGCGACACGATGCACCCGTCGTGCGCGGCGACCTCGATGTCCATCTCCTGGATGATCATCGCCGTGCGCCACGCCGATTCCTTCTTGCTGCGCAGGATGTCGCCGTAGATGTGATCGCCGACGTAGAGCACGCGGTCGCCGCTGACACCGAGCATCCGCTCGAAGTCGTAGAGGTTGCCCCCCTCGTAGATCTTCATGCGCTCGAGGCTCTGCGCCGGGCGCATCTGGCTCTCTTCCTTGTCCTCGTGCACGCGCTCCATCAGCGGGCGGTGCTCCTGGAAGAACGCCGGCTTGCACGACGCGACGATCACCCCGTCGAAGTAGTGCTTCCACGTCGGGTACTCGGCGGACGAGCTCCCGAGGAGATGCGTCATCAGGAGCTCGGTGTACGGACGGCGCGAGTTCGTGAGGATGAAGAGCTTCTTCCCCGCGCTCCGCAGCTTGTGCAACGTGGGGCCGAGCATGTCGTCGCGCTGGAGGTAGCGACCGAGATCGCTCGTGATCGCCGCCTGCACGGTGCCGTCGCGGTGCGCCTCGTCGATCGCCTCGCGGATGTCGGCGAAGAGGCGCGCGTGATCGACGCGCTCGCCGCGCTGGTCGTACGCGTCGATGATCCCGGCGTAGAGCGCGGCTTCGGAGAGGGCGTAGAGCGTGTCGATGAAGTGATACCGCGACGTCGGCGCGCGGTGCTTGTTCGAGTGATAGATGGCGCGCAGCTGCTCGCGCTCGAGCTGCTTGAAGCCTCGATACGCCTTACCAACCGCTTTGTAGCGGTCCATCTTCACGACGTGGCCGTACTTCTTGTCGATGAGGAGGCCGCGGATCGCGAAGTTCGTGTCGTAGGGGATCGTCGTGATCCACGCCGGATATCCCCGCTTCACGAGGCGCGCCGCGGTGACGTCGATCGACAAACGGTCCATCGCGACCTGGTCGTAGATCGCCAGGGTGTAGTCCATGTCGAACCCGATCCAGTCGACGTGCGCGAGCGACAGGTTCCGGTTGACGTAGATGCGACGATTCTTCGGCAGGCCCGCGAGCGACGGACGCGGGGCCACCTCCTCCAAGGGGAGGGGGAGCTGCTCGGCCATGCACCGCGAAGGCTAGCACCCAGATGCGCTCTCGTCGGAGACGCGGCCGAGAACGCCGACTCTTTCTCCAGTCTGGTCGCGCTCCGGGTCGGGCCGTCGGCGACGGAAGCCCATCGGGAGGAACCGATCGTGCTAGTCCCGTAGGGTGTCGAGCCTTCGGAACGTCGCCGCGGCGGTCCTCGCGACGGCGACGGTCGCGGTGGCCTGCACGGGTCTCGATTCGTCGGGGCTGTCCGACGACGATCCGCTCGGCGAGCCCGACAGTGCCGTGCCGGTGACGGACTCCGCCGTCGACCTGCCCGACACACCGGCCGACACCGAAGGGGACCTCGACGCCGACTCGAACGGGCTGGCCGACGCCGATGCGGGCGCGGACGTCACGGTCGCCGACGGCTCCGATGCGCGCGATGCGACCGACGCGAGCGACAGCATCGACGGCGGCGACGGCGGCGACGCACGCGACGCTGCCGACACCCGCGATGCTGCGGAGGACGTCCGCGATGCGCAAGACGCCGGACCGCCGTTCTGCGACCGCGCCGACCTCGATCTCCTCGGCTGCTATCGCTTCGAATCCGGCGAGCACGCCATCCAGCCGTGGGACGACTCGTCGTACGACCACCACGGGACGACGATCGGCGCGACGTTCGTCCCGGGCAAGGTCGGGCAAGGAGCTTCGACGAAGGCCGGATCACTGCTCCTCGTGCCCGAGCGCACGTCGTTCGTGCTGACGAACAAGCTCTCCGTCGAGGCGTGGGTGTTCCTCCGCACGGTTCCCGCAGCGGGCCGGGTTGGCGTCGTCGACCACAACGGCCGCTACGGGCTCTTCATCTTCCCGGGAGGCGTCGTCCGCAGCACCGCTCCAGGGTTGCTCGACACGCCCGCGGTGATCACGGCCGGCGCCTGGTTCCACGTCGCGACCACCTACGACGGCACGACGCAGATCGTGTACGTGAACGGCTTCGCGCGCGCCGCGGCGATGGCGACGGCGACCTTCGGTCCCGGAGACGGCCAGGGGCTCGCGTTCGGTTCGAACAGTCCCTCGGGCGACGAGCTGGATGGGATCATCGACTCGGTCCGCATCTACCGAGTGGCCCGCACGGCGCTGCAGATTTGCAAAGCCGCTGGGACCTGCTGACGCGCGGACGTGGTCCGCGTACCCTCTCGCGCCATGCACCGGGTATGGGCACCGTCCTTCGCTGTCGTCGGCCTCGTCGCGCTCCACCTCTGCGGAGGATGCGGCGGCGGCGCCAAGCCCGCGGCCACCACGTCACCTGCCGGCTCGGAGACCGCGCCGCGTGTCGTCGTCGAGGACTCGAGCGAGACCTTCTACGAAGAGGGCGCCGCGGGTAAGCCCGGCGAGTCGACCGGCGTTCGCGAGTACGTGATGGACGTCACGAAGCGCGTCGAGTGGAAGGGCGGCGGCGGCACCCTGCTCGACGCCGGCACGCCTCCGCCCGACAAGATCCTCCGCGTCGCCGTGCGCTTCCCGGTCCCGAAGGTCAGCCCCGACGGCGCGCGCGATCCGCACGTCGTGAACCGGCTCCTGTGGGACATCCGGAACGAAATCGCCAAGTGCTACTACAAGGGCCCGGGCAAAGAGGCCGGCGAGGAGCACTCGATGATCGGCTTCCTCCAGGTGAACAAGAAGGGCGAGGTCACCGCCAACGGCGTCGAGAAGGCCGACGACGCCCTCACGAAGACCGGCACCGACGCCTGCATCATGGCGAACGTGTCGGGGATCGCGATGAGCGGCGCGGGCGACGACGTGAAGATCCGCTTCAAGCTCAAGATGCAGACGAACGACGTGACCGGGGCGGCCGGCGCGAAGGTCGCTCCGAAGACCTGACGCGCGATGCGAGCGGTCATGCGATGCGCGCGCGCCTTCTTGCTCGCGCTGGCCGCGTTCCTCTTCGCGCTGCCCGTGCTCGCGGGGCCGAGCGACGGCTTGCCCAAGCCGAGCGTCGTCCTCGATCGCGCGACGCCGCGGCAGGCCTACGACGGCTTCCACCAAGCGACG
>JBKJQC010000814.1:0-2696 GCA_046593995.1 Polyangiales bacterium | reverse complement strand
GACGCCAAAGATGACAAAGTCTCTTTCTCTGCCGCCGGACCGTTCCGTTGTCGTTCCGGAAGGTGTCGACGCCAACTGGGCCGCGGACCTGCCACCCGACGCGATGCGCGCAGAGTTGCACGTAGGCCGCGACGCGCCGTTGATCGCGTATGCAGGTACGTTGAATCGCATGCGGCGCCTCGACGTACTGATCGACGGGTTGCCTTTGCTGCTGCGGACGTTCCCCGATGCGGTACTTGCGATCGCCGGTCCGGGTCGCGAGCCGGCGGATCTTGTGTGGCTCACCGCTCACGCGCGGGACTTGGGGGTGGAGCGATCGATCCGGTTCGTCGGGCAGATCCCGCACCCGCGTGTCGCGTCGTTGATGGATGCGGCGGACATCGTCGTCTCGCCGCTACCCAACACACCGGTCTTTCGCTGCAACTCACCGACCAAGCTCTTCGAGGCGATGCACCGTGGCCGGGCCGTGGTCGCAAGCGACATCCCCGAGCATGTGCGGGTCGTGTCCTCGGCGAGGTGTGGCCTCATCGTGGCTCACGACGCATCCGCGTACGGTGTTGCCCTCGTCGCCCTGATCGCGGATCCCCCGTCCCGGTCGCGGATGGGCGAGGCCGGCCGAGCATGGGTGCTCAAGAATCGGACCTACGATCAGCTTGCCACCCGTGTTGCCGCTGTCGTTAGCTCACTCCAACGCGCGACCGATCGTGACTAAGAGGCATTCTAAAATGCTGCGACTTCCGATTCGCGACTGATGACCATGATCGTCACCGCGCATCTCGCCGTCGCGGCGGTAGTGACGCTAGTGGTGTGGCGCGCGACGTCCCAGACCTGGGTCGCAGAGATCGTTTCCGACGACGCGGTTGTTGCGACGCTCCGCGCGGTACTACCACTCGCCAGCGCCTCCGCGAGCGCGCTCCTTCTTCTGCTCGATCGCGACCGTCCAGTCCGTGCCACTGCCGCTGACGCCGCCTCGTACGCCGTGCTCCTCGTGGTAGTGTTCGCGCTCTCGCTCGGCCCACTCTCACGCGATGCGGTAGGTCTCCTCCTTGTCTTTTCGATTGCCGCCCGCGTCTCACCAACCGCGCTCGAGGTCGCGACGGGTCGCCGCGGCACCCTCGCGGCGTTCGCGGTTGCGCTCGCCATCAGAGCTCGCCGACGCGCCCGCCCGCGCCCTGGCCGCGGTTACGTTCTCAGCGCCGCCGCCCGTCGCGCAGTCGATCCCCGCCATTTCGGCAGACCGGCTCGTTACGGGCATCGAGCGCCTGTCATCGGGCTGGTTCCCTCATCGGGACGCTGGCTAGGCCGATAGCATTGTGGGTCTGAGCACCCTGTCCTTCATTCGCGTCATCGCCGTGGGAGCCGTCTCGAATGCCACGGAGCCGCTGTTCGCGAGGCTTGCGCGCCGCCTCGGACTGGTCGTGGCCCCGCGCGCCGATCGCTGGCATGCGATCGCCACGGGTGCGATGGATTTTGCTGCGAACGGCGAACGCCCGCTCGTTGCGCGCGTCGCGTCAGGGACTGCCGAGGCCCGCCTTGGTTTCCTTGTCCAGAGTTGCCATCCGGCGCGGCGGTTCATGGGCGACGCCGGCAGTCTGCTGCTCGGTTTCCTCCTTGCCGCGGCGGGCCTCCTCCCTCCTGCGACCGGCGCGGCGAACATCGGCGTCGCGATCGTCGCCCCGCCGCTTGCGCTTCTCGCGCTCCAGATCGGCGGCTCTGACGTCGGGACGCTCGCGCTGCGACTCCTCGTGCGATCACGCGACGCGCGCTGCCGCCTGGTGGGCTTACTCGACGACGACTTCGGCAAGCGGTACCGCCGCATCGGCGGGGTGCCCATCGCCGGGCGGGGCGAGGATCTCAAGGGCGCGATCCAGCGCCTACGGGCTGACGTCGTCCTGGATGCGAACGAGTGGCCGGTCGGGTCCTCGATCAGCGACAGGCTGCGCGACACCAGCATGGCCCTCGGGGTCGAGTGTCGCGAGCTCGCGACGCCGTCCGCCTCGATTCGCCCGGCCCCGCCCATGCCGACAGCATGACGCGGCGTGCGCTCGTCACCGGCGGCGCGGGCTACATCGGCTCGCATCTCGTCAGTCGGCTGCTCGACGACGGCTGGAGTGTCTCCGTGCTCGACGACCTCAGCACCGGCCACGAGCGCAATCTCGCCGATCGTCGCACCGACCGGCGCCTTGAGGTGGTGCGCGGATCGGTACTCGACGGTGCGCTCGTCGACCGTCTCGTGGCCGCGACTGATCTCGTATTCCACCTCGCGGCCGCCGTCGGGGTTCGACACATCGTCGACGACCCGCTCGCGTCGCTCATGACCAACGTTGGTGGGACCGAGCATGTGCTCGCGTCGTGCCACGCCCACGGTGTTCGCGTGCTCCTAGCCTCGACCTCCGAGGTGTACGGGCGCTCGACGGAGGTCCCGTTCCGCGAGGATGGTGCGCGCGTGCTCGGCCCGACGTGGATCCATCGCTGGTCGTACTCGACCG
Source organism: Polyangiales bacterium (assembly GCA_046593995.1). Taxonomy (GTDB): domain Bacteria; phylum Myxococcota_A; class Polyangia; order Polyangiales; family JADJMO01; genus JALHOE01. The sequence continues at coordinate 207 of JBKJQC010000814.1, read as the reverse complement.
CTAAGGCGCTCGACGAGCACCTCGCCTTCGCCTACGCCGATCGCGGGCTCGAGGTCTCGATCGTGCGCTACTTCAACTCGTATGGTCCGCGCATCAGCGAGACCGGCTACGGAAGCGTCATCGCCCGGTTCGCGTCGCAGGCGCTGCGTCGCGCTCCGATCACTGTTCACGGTGACGGGCGGCAGACCCGCTGCTTCACCTACGTGA
>JBKJQC010000444.1:0-4103 GCA_046593995.1 Polyangiales bacterium | reverse complement strand
CTGCGCCCCGGGCAACGTCTGCAAGGACGGCACGTGTCAGAAGCCCGAGAACCGCTGCGCCGACGACGGGATCCACGTCGTCGACGTCGAAGACAAGGAGCGATCGTGTGCGCCGTTCCTCTGCAAGAACGCAGCGTGCATCGAGGCGTGCGCGACATCCGCGGAGTGCGCCCCCGGCTTCATCTGCGGCGAGGGTCGGTGCGTGCCCAACGCGTTGCCGCAGAGCGAGGACTCCGGCGGATGCACCGCCGCGCGTTCGTCGTCCGGCACGTCGTGGCTCCTGATCGCGCTCCTCGCGTCGATCATCCGGCGCGCGGCGCGATGGACGCGCTGATCGGCATCCTGCCCGACGCACGCGCGCGCTCCTCCCGCGCGAACCCGCGGCCGCCGATCGGATTGCGCCGACGCGTCGTCGTCGCGCGCCGCTGCCTTCGCGTCGCCGCTCTCCGAGAACAAACAGGGAGACGGGGAGACGGGGGGAGACGGGGAGGCTTTTGGGGTGGAGCCGAGATCGGCTGACTCTGAAAACTCCTTCTCATCTCCCCGACTCCCCGGCTCCCTGTTGTCTCGGGCCTCCGTGTCTCCGTGCCTCCGTGTTCAATCGATCGATACGCTTTCGAGAATTGCGACCGGTGATTTAGCCGCCGGCGAGCGTCGCGGGCGTCACGCCCCCGTTCGGCGAGAGGTGCATCGCGTACAGACCCTCGGAGGTCTCGAGCAACAAGAGCGCGTAGCCTTTCCCGGGGATCAACGTGAAGTCGGTCACGGCGGACGTCGCCTGCACGCCTGCCGAGGTGCGGAGATCGTCGAACAGCAGCACGTCCTCTGCCTTCGCGAAGTCGGCCGGCCGCGCGATGCGGAGGCGCAGCGCGCCGAGATCTCCGGCGCGCCACACCACGCCGAGCTTGCCGCCCATCTCGAGCGCGCGGACCCACTTCGTCGACGACGGCGCGATCGGGAGCTGCGCCTTCATCGCCTCGCGCAGCTGCAGTCGCCAAGGCTCGCACGAGGTGACGGTGCAGTGCCACGACGAGACCATCGGCCCCTCGAAGTCCACGACCGACGTGAGGAACGCGTCCGCGCCGTTGCAGGTCAGCTCGCCAGACGTCGCGCCGGTGTGCACCGGGGCGTACCAGCGGCCGTCGAGGTGGAAGAAGAGATCCCACATGTCGCCGGCCTTTGCGCGCACGACCAACGAGTCGCCGTGCTTGCAGCCGCCGAAGTGCGGGAGCTTCTCTCCTTGCGAGATGATGCCCGTCATCGACGGACCCACGCGCTCCGGCTTCGCCTTCGGATCGGCGAGCGACAGACCGTAGACGTCGAAGCCATCGTCCGACGTCTGCTTCCAGAACACCCAGTCGAAGAACGCGGTCGTGCCGTAGTAGGGATTGCCGAAGTGCGTCTCCTTGCGCGAGGCGACGGTGGTCGTCGAGGTGACGCTCCCGTCGGTCCCGTGCAGGCGCCAGTCGATCGTCTCTTTCTTGTCGTCCCACAGGAGCAGGCCGAGCCGACCGTCCGCGTAGGCATGTGCGCCGTAGGCGCGGACGCGCGGGATCGAGACGCCGTCGGTCGCGCGCACGATGCCCGCGTCGCCGCGATCACCGGCGAAGAGCCACGCGGGCGCGTCCCCCTTCTCGTCGGAAGAGAAGCTCCCCCACGGCTTCGCGTCGGCCACGAGCTTGCCGAGCGACGGGTGACCGGGGCGACAACGGATCGTCGCGTCGCGCGAGACGCACACCGTCGGTGGCTCACCGCCGCGCGGCGGATCGATGGTGAAGAGGAGCGCGTCGCCGCGCACGAACGAGCGATGCACGCGCGCGAGCTTGGTCCCCGGCGCGCCGATGCGAGACGTCGCCGGCAGCTCGTGCAACCCCGGCACGGTGCTCGCGGTCGGCGGCTTCGGAACATCCGCAGCGACACCGGCCTTCAGTCCGAGCGCGATCGCCTCGCGGAAGGTCGCGGCGATCGGCTCGGCGATCGGCTCCGCGCCGGCGCTGCCGTGGATCGCCTTGAGCATCGTCTCGATCGAGGTCGAGAGCTTCGCGCTGCCGGGGAGCTCGGACGCGCCGTCGAGCAGCGACTTGTGGAAGACGCGCGTCGAGTCCTCGCAGCGGGCGGGCCAGGCGCCTTGCTCCTGGGTCTTCCCGAGGACCGCGAGCTGGATGCCGCGCGCCTTGGCCGCCGCGGCATTGGCGTCGGCCGGGGCTTCGCCGAGCAGACAGGTGGTCATCCGCGCGTAGCCGACGTCGATGGCCTCGCGCTGCTTCTTGGCGGCGGCCTTGCTCACGACGACGAAACCGATCACGGCCGCGACCAGCACGCCGCCGATCACCGCGAGCACGGGGCCACGCCCTCTGCGCTTGGCGCCTCCGAAGTCCTCGTCGTCGGTCATGACGACGGGTCTACGGAAGGCGCCATCGCAGCGCAATGCGCTACCCTCGCACGCTCACGACCCGTGCTGGGTCGCGCTCGATGGGGGGGGCGGCGGAGCCGTCGGCGGGGGAGCGTCGGTCGACGCCGGGGCGGGCGCGGGAGCCGGTGCGGGGGCGGGCGCGGGAGCCGGTGCGGGCGCCGGCGTCGGCGTGAGCGAGGGCTTCTCCTTCGCCTTCTTCTTGTCGGCGGTGTTGGCTTTCACACCAGCGAGGACCCTGTCCTCGAGCTCGGTGCACTCGTCCTCTTCCATGTGCTCGCACTCGATGAGGATGCCGTTCTTCGCCTGGAAGAACTCGATCACCTGCTCACCGCACTTGGCGACGACGCCGGCTGCGATCAGCCCGGTGCCGGAGTCGGTCGGACCGCGGTACTCCTTGTACTGCGTCGTGCAGCCGGCGGTCTTCGCGCCCTTTTCGATCGCGGGCATCAGGTTCGTCGCGTCGTCGAGCGGGATCACCTTCAGCGCGTTCGGACGTGTGTCCTGGATGTGGAACGAATAGGTGACCTTGATCGAGATGCCCGTCGCGTTGATGGTGCCGTTGAGCCCGTCGATCACGAGGAACGAGCCGTAGCCACCGACGGCGAGCTCGTGGCGCTTCCCGAAGTAGTGCGCATAGACGAGGCCGCCGTAGAGGTTGAGGAGGCCGCCCTCTTTCTTCGGCGTTTCGCCGGTGGCGGGGGTGTTGGTGCTCGTGACGGTGCCCTTCCCGAACGACCCGCCGAGGCCGAGGCGGAGCCGCGCCGCAGCGCCGAGCCGCGCCATCTTGATCTCGTAGCGCATGTCCCAGATGCCTGCGGTCGACTTGCCCTCCGGCACCGGCATGGACTGCGCGACGTAGCCGAGCGCGAAGCGGCTCGCGCGCTTCTCCTCGAAGTCGATGCCGAGGCTCACGCCGACCGCGAGGCCGCCGACAGGGGGGGGGCCGTGTCACCGCCGTCTTTGTACTTGATGGTCGGGTAGTACGACGCCTGACCCTCGACGTAAGCCCCGATGCACCCCGCGCTCGATGCGGCTGCGTACAGCCCGAGGCAGAAACCGAAAGTTCGCATGCTTCCTCCGCCTCGACTGCTATCACCCCCTGCGCGAGCGCGCGACCAGATTGTGCGAGAATTGGAACATTCTCGAAGCAGGATGATCGCGATGTCTGCCGAGCCGGGAGCAGCCCGGCAGAGACGCGCCTTCGCGTGACTACTTCGGAAGTCCCATCGCCTGCGCGGCGTCGACCGCGAAGAACGTGTTGGTGCTGCTCTTCCCCACGGTCCCCTCGACGAGGCCGCGCACGGTCTCGACGTCCGCGCTCTCCCACAGGCAGGTCGCCTGTTGGCCGTCGGCGCTCGGAAGCATCTGGTGCACCTTCGAGCCGGCCGGCGGCGAACCCGCGGTCTTCAGCGCGCCCCAGAACGAGCCCGGATCGGTGATGGTGTGATTCACGATGACGAACATGTGTGACCTCCGAGAGTGCACGTCCATTGCGGACGAGCGCGCGAGCATCCGCGCCCGACCCGTTCGGCACAAGGAGCGTTCGCCGTCGCGTGAGTGTCTCACTGTGGGGCAATCGTTGCGGGTGCGATTGCGGTTTTTTCGATTCGAATCAGCGCGCGCGCGGCCGTCTCGAGGACGAGACCAGCGCGGGGATTTCGGTGAGCAGCTCGCGCGCGAGGAAACCGAG
>JBKJQC010000371.1:0-2588 GCA_046593995.1 Polyangiales bacterium | reverse complement strand
CGCAGCGTCACGTACGATCGACACATCGGTCACGTAGGACGTCACAGCGCCGCTCAGAACGGGGGGATCCCTCAGGTAAGGATCCGCATCCGTTCGACCGGCGCTGTGACGTCCTACGTGACCGATGTGTCGATCGTACGTGACGCTGCGAGCAATGACTTCGACTCTGCGGATAAACGCGCTGCGTGGCGAGACTTCACAGACTCATACCTGTACTACCCGAAAGTCCTCCCTGACGGCATCGGCACACCGATCAACTGGGCAGGCGTACTCACCGGTCCTGCCGGCTCCATATCGAAGCTCGTCTCGGGCGAGCTTCCATTCCTGCCTGGAACGTCGCCGCGGTTGTGTTTTGAACACATCGCAACGGCATCTTCTCCGCCGGGCAACTGGGCGAGCGTCGATCTGCGGCGGTTCTCGGACGACGCCTTACTGACGTCGGTATCGTTCCGTCCGACATCATCGTGGCAAACGAGCTGTACCCCGAACGTCGCCATCTCGGCGCCGGGCACGGTGACAAAATTCTGGACCCAGGCCATCGATTCGACCGTGACCTATCGGGTCGATAATGTGAGGGTGGTGAACTGATGCGCGCCCAATTGCAAGTGGTATCTGCATTCGCCCTCGCGGCAGCCTCTGCAGTGACAGCGTGCGACGCGAGACCACCCCCGTCGCGCTCGGGACCAACGTCGAGTGCAACGTCTCGACTCACGGGCGCCGCCGATCCACTGCACCAGCCACCTCCGTCCGTGCTCAAACCGGGTGTCGAGCCGCCCAAGCCGCCCAGTATCTTTGTCGGTGTTGCGGGTCCGCTGCCGACCAAGGCGCAGCCGAAGCCCTGTGCCGATACGTGTACCGCTGGCGACGCGTGCACACGCGGGTGCAATCGCTGTGACTGCACGGTCAACGGTTGGGCATGCACAGCGCGGATGTGCGAAGAAGAAGACGATAACGGGCCGTGTCCGCGCCGCGTTCCGCGAGGCGGACAGGTGTGCGGCTCAGTGGGAACATGTCGTTACAAGTTTGACGCAGGCACGCTAGTTGCTGTGTGCAACGGGCTCACTTGGTCTCTGGCCCAGGAGTGACGTTGATATGCGCTCAGCCATGCTTCAGTCGATGCTCGGTTTTCTGGTACCTCTGTGTGTTTCGACGGGCTGTGGGGGAACTGTCGAGGCTGGCCGCAGTAGCGCGGGCGATACGCTAGCGGCGGCACAGTCTGACGCAACTACCGACGCGCAAGTCGCGGCGCAGCCGGAAGCGGCGCCGACCGTGCCCGATGCATCGCAGGACGGTGCCTGCGGTCCGGGGTTCTGTACCTGCGACATGCAGAGCAAGGCTGCCGCAGAAACCGTCTGTCGCCAATCTGCACCACAGCAATGTCTCGTGTGTCCGCAACGAGTCGACACCTTAGGTAATGTCGTGCTCTGGGCAGCCATTCACGCCCTGCGCGCCGGTGAGTGCGTTTACTGTCCGACGCCGCAGGTCACTGCCGCTGAGGACGCTAGCGCGGATTCGTTTTCTGCGACCGATTCGGCCTCCGCATCGGATTAGGAGGGTCTCGCCGAGGGGGGTAGGCGTTGGTTCAGGGTCTCGCGAGCGAGAGCAAGAGAGAGCGAGACCGAGGCAGTGGCGGTCTCGCGTCGCGACGGGCGGCCGTCCCGCTCTCGGACCCTAGACCCTAGACCCTAGACCCTAGACCTCAGTAGCGGATGATCAACTCCGTGCGCGCGCCGGCGAACGCCGGGAAGAAGCGGCAGACGCCGCTCACGCACTTGAGCGCGGCGCGCTGCTCGCCGAACAGCACCCGCAGCATGATCGCGTCGTTGAAGCGGATCTGGCCGCCGACGTTGAGGAAGTGCTGCACGCCCTCCGCCGGGAGGAAGCGGATCCCGCGCAGCAGATCGTCGCCGCGATACTGCGGATCCGGATTGATCTGCGAGGGGCGCGTCGAGTACTCGTGGCCCCATACGAGCGAGTACTTCGAGGTGTACTTGATCGCGAGGTAGGTCTGTCCCTCGCGCCACTGCTCGAGGTTGAGGTACCGATTGCGGTGCCACGCGTCGACCTCGATCGACCACAGGCCCGTCAGCGTCTTCGAGCCGTTCAGCTGCAGCCAGCCTTCGCGGTAGTAGCTCTCGCTGTTGCCGTCGGGGAGCGCCTTGTTCTCGCGGCGCACGCCCATCATGACCGTGAGCGACGACGTGTCGGTCGTCGAGCGTAGGTCGAAGCCCGTGTAGAGATCGGTGATGTCGTGACGATCGACGATGTCGAGCGTCTCGGTGATCCCGAGGGTCGGGCCGGCGCCGCACGAGATGCCCCAGTTGGCGAACCGACCGCCCGACGCGAACAGCGTGTAGTTCTTCGCAGCCTTCACGTCGAAGCGCATGCGCCCGCCGGTGGTGCACGAGTTGTCGAACAGCGAGTCCTGCGTGATGAGCTCGACGGTCGGGTTCGCGGTGTACTGCACCGCTTGGAACGCCCCGTAGAGGCCTTTGTCCGCGTTGAGGCGCACCGGATAGAAGCCCCGGTAGTGCTTCCCTTCGAACGACGTCGTCACCGGCCCGGTCGTGAGGCTCAGCGCCGCATAC
>JBKJQC010000370.1:0-6384 GCA_046593995.1 Polyangiales bacterium | reverse complement strand
GATCGGCCGGGTCGCGACCCGTTCGATCCATCTTGTTCACGAACGTGAAGATGGGGATGTTGCGCTGCTTGCAGACGCGGAAGAGCTTCTTGGTCTGCGCCTCGACGCCCTTCGCGCAGTCGAGGATCATCACGGCGCCGTCCGCTGCGTGCAGCGTGCGATACGTGTCCTCGCTGAAGTCGGCGTGGCCGGGCGTGTCGAGCAGGTTCAGCTGCAGGCCGCGATACGGGAACTGCAGCACCGACGAGGTAATCGAGATCCCACGCTCACGCTCGAGATCCATCCAGTCGGACGTGGCGGCAGCGCGGCCGCGCTTGGCCTTGACGGCGCCGGCGAGCTGGATCGCGCCTCCGTACAGCAGGAGCTTCTCGGTGAGCGTCGTCTTGCCGGCGTCCGGGTGAGAGATGATCGCGAACGTCTTGCGACGACGGATCTCCTGGATGAGGCGCTCGGACATGACAGGCCGCTCATAGCGCGAAAACGACCGAAGCGCTGCCGCTCACGTGGAGCAGACAGCGCTTCGACGACGTGGCCTCGCGCGTGGCGGAGGCCGTCGGACGCGTACCGATCAGAGGTGGGACTCGAGGCAGGCTTCGAGCTCGTTCGTCGTGGTCCAACCGCACTTGCCGGTGTCCTGCTTCTCGCAGCGCGCGGTCGCGTAGCACGCGTACTGCTCTTTCCACTCGCAGGTCGTCATCAGACCGGAGCCGGCCTCGGCGCAGACCTGACCGCTGCAGCCGGTGCGCTCGCAGCCCGCGCCGGTGTACGGCTCGACGGGCGCCGAGACCTCGCAGCCGCAGCCGCAGTCGTCGGCGAAGTACTGGAAGCCGGGCTCGCACACGAAGCGGATGCGCGCGCACATCTCCTTGTCGGCGACGTACTTCTTCGTGTCGGTCGACGTGAGGTCGCACTTCGGAGCGGGCTTGCCGTACTTGAACCACTGGCCGTTGGAATAGAGCTGGAACGAGGTGTTCGCAGCGGACAGGACGACTCGGTAGTACGTCGAGCGGCCGGTCTTCGCGGAGATCAAGCGGAGGCCGCCGATCTTGCCGCCGAACGCGGGGCGGTAGCCGATGAACTTGCCGAAGTCCGTCATCGCCGGGCAAGGCGCCGCGAAGCACTGGACGTTCTCGGTCGTCTTGTACGTGCCGCTCTTGTTCAGGACGATCGTGTCGAACGGCGAGGCCGCATCGGTGGTCGCGAACGTTCCGACGAGCGTCTTGCCGTACGCCGAGAGCGCACCGGCGGTCTCGCTCGTGTCGATCTCCGAGTCGTCCTCGCCGCGGTCGGCAGAGGAGACGGTGCACGCGCTGAAGGCGAACGCGGAGGCTGCGAGGATCGAGACGGCGAAGATGGAACGCATGGCGGGGCTTGCTCCTCAGGAAGGGCGTTGTCGGAGTCGATGTAGGCGCCCGTCTTACTAGAAGCTGTGCGGTCTGCAACCCCTTTGACATACACGGCCAAGTTTCTTGCGTGATTCATTGCTCGCGCTGGTCTCACCCCCGCCTCTCCCTCGCCCTCGGTCAAAGCCCCGAGTGCTCCGGAGAGGGGCCTTACCTCCGGAGAGGGGGGCCCCTAGAGCGCGCATTCCACTTCGAGCTTCGGGGACGTCACGTCCGCATTGGACGCGCGCCCGTCGAGGGTGAGCGGCGCGGAGTCGAGCCAGGTCGCCGCCGCGCAGTCCCAGGTCGCGAGCGCCGTCGCGACGCAGAGGCCGAAGCGCAGCGTCGTGTGCATGCGCGCGCGCGGCACCGTCAGCGTGACGTCGGACGCCGGGGCATCGACGCGTGTCTGCGTCGACCAGGGCTCCTCGAAGAGCGCGCGCTCGCGATCGAGCCGCACCACGATCGGGCGCGTGTAGCGCGTCTTGCCGGGACACGTGGGGAGGCCGTGTACGACGACCGAGCGGGTCGTCGGACCGATGCCGCGATCGCACGCCGAAGCGACGAGCGCGAGCGCGTGGACCAGGCCGAGCGCGCGAAACCCTCCCCTCGTGCGACCCGACACGCGGCGAAAGATAGCCGCCTCTTTCCTCGCGCGCGGGGGGCTTCTAGCGTGCGCGACCCCATGTCCCATGCTGCGCCGTCCGGCTCCGCTCGAGATCTCCTCCTCGAAATCGGGTGCGAAGAGCTCCCTTCTTCGTTCGTCGACGCGGCGCTCGCCGCCCTCCCCGGCCTCGTCACGAAGAAGCTCGACGGCCTCCGCCTGTCGCACGGAGATCCTCGCGCGCTCGGATCGCCGAGGCGGCTCGCGCTGATCGTGTCCGCCATCGCGGAGCGCCAGCCGGACGTGGAGGAAGAGCTGACGGGACCGCCGGCGGCCGCTGCCTACGACAAGGAAGGGAAGCCCACGAAGGGCGCCGAAGCGTTCGCGAAGAAGCTCGGCGTCGAGGTCTCGGCGTTGAAGCTCGTCGACACCCCGAAGGGGAAGTACGTCGCGGGCACGCGGCGCGAGACCGGACGCCCCGCGAAGGATCTCCTCGCCAAGTTGCTCACCGAGGCCATCGCGGAGATCCCGTTCCGCAAGTCGATGCGCTGGGGGACGTCCGACGTCGCGTTCGGTCGTCCGATCCACTGGATCGTCGCGCTGCTCGGCGACGAGGTGATCGACCTCGAATACGCGGGCGTGAAGAGCGCTCGCAAGACGCGCGGGCACCGCTTCCTCGCGCCGAAAGAGCTCGAGATCGGCGTCGCTTCGGACTACGAGCCGTCCCTCGCGAAGGCGCACGTGCAGGTCGACGTCGAAGCGCGCAAGCGGACGATGGTGGAGCGGCTCTCGACACGCGCGCAGCAGATCGGCGGCGTCCTGCAGGAAGACTCCTTCCTCGTCGAGGAGAACGTCGGCCTCGTCGAGGAACCATTCGTCGTGGACGGCAGCTTCGATGCGGCGTTCCTCACGCTCCCCGATCGCCTGATCCTGGACGTGATGCGCACCCATCAGCGTTACTTCGGCCTGCGCTCCGCGACGGGCGAGCTGCTCGCGAAATACCTGGCGGTCGTGAACACGGCGGAGGCTCCGGAGACGATCCGCAAGGGGAACGACGCGACGATCCGCGCGCGCCTGAAGGACGCAGCCTTCTTCGTGCAGACCGATCGCAACACCGGTCTCGACGTCATCGCCAAGAAGCTCCCGGGCATCCGCTACCACGCGAAGCTCGGCACCGTTGCGGACAAGGTCGAGCGCATGGCGATCATGGCCGAGCGCATCGCCGAGCACGCCGATCCTACCCTCGCAGGGAAGGTGAAGAACGCCGCGGCGCTGTGCAAGGCGGACCTCGCGTCGCTCACCGTCGGCGAGTTCCCGGAGATGCAAGGGTACGCGGGCCGTGACATCGCGCTCGCGACCGGCGTCGATCCCGAGGTCGCCGATGCGATCGCGGATCATTGGCTGAACCCGGAGGACCTGCCGAAGATCAGCGCGCTCGGTCTCTGGCTCGGCCTCGCCGACAAGCTCGATCACTTCGTCGGCGGGTTCGCGGTCGGCCTCGCACCCACCGGCGCGAACGATCCCTTCTCCATCCGCCGCGCGTTCAACCGCACGGTCAGCGCCTACCTCGCGGCGTTCGCGCGCAAGATCGGCGGCAAACTGCCTTCGCTCGGCGAGCTCTCGAAGATGGCGTACGACGCCTACGAGGCGCGCGGCCAGAAATTGCCGAAGACGTGGGAGGCCCTCGAGCCCGAGCTCACGGCGTTCATGAAGGCGCGGCTCGTCGGTCTGTTCGACGAAGCCGTCGACGCCGGCGCGAACGCCGAAGCGCTCGCGGGCTTCCGCGCACCGCGCGACGTCGTCGAGGCATGCATCGAGGCGGGCGTCGACGACCTCAACGATCTGCGCGCGCGCATCGGAGCGATCCGCGACGCACGCGGCACGCCCGCCTTCGCGCGCCTCGCGACCGCGTTCAAGCGCGCCGCGAAGATCACGAAGGACATCCCCGTCGTCGATCCGGATCCCGCGCGCTTCGACCATCCGTCGGAGAAGGCGCTGTGGACGGCGTACGCAGAAGCGCGCGGCGTCATCGAGCGCGCGACCGCGAGCGGCGACTATCGCAAGGCGGTCGAGGCGACGGCGAGCGCGCTCGCGGATCCGATCGACACGTTCTTCGACAAGGACCGCGGCGTGTTCGTGATGGCCGAAGACCTCGCGGTGCGCGAGAACCGGCTCCGCATGCTGGCGACGATCGCCAGCGCGCTCCGGAAGGTCGCACGCCTCGAGGTCCTCGAAGGGGGCGTGTAGCCGCCCCCTCGCTTCACGACGCGATCACTGCACCGTGACGGGGTCCGTCGTGGTGCAGGTGTACGAGCACTGGTTCGCGACGCAGCTCCACGAACCAACGCACATGATGTGGACGAGACCGTCGCAGTCGGAGGGCGTGGTGCACGAGCCGTCGGGCCCCTTCGACTTCACGCAGCGGCAGCAGTTGCCCGGGGTCGGGCTCATCTCGTAACCGGCCGCGCAGGCCGCGCACTTCACGAGGTCGCAGCTGGCCGGCTTCGCCGCCGCTTCGTTGGTCTGGGTGGACCCCTCGTCGGGGACGCCAGCCTCCACGGAGCAACCGAACGCGGTGACGGCGACGAGGACGAGCGCGGAGCGAGCGAACATGATGAAATCTCCCCTGAGGCGGCTGTTGTGGGTGCGCTACCTACCATCCACTCCACTCGCAGGCGAGTGCTTTGTGGACGATCTTGGTCTGGTCGCGCTGCGCTGCGAGCGTTGACGAACGCAACCGGACCGGGTGAACCTGCTGAACATGCAGGTAGCCGACGCATCGGCGCAGGTGGTGATTTCCGCTGGGCACAAGCCGTGGGAGGTCGAGCCGGCGTTGAAGCCGCGGCGCCTCGTGCTCCTCGCGCAGGTCGCGGTGGAGACGCGCAATCGTGCGTTCGCCGAAGCGAACCGCGATCAGGGCGACACCAACTGGGGCCTCGGGTGCAAGGCGCACGAGCGGTTCTGTCATGCGCTGACGCAGCTCGCGGAAGGTGCCGAGTCGCCGTGGCTGCGCGTGCGACGCGACGGGCTGTCGTTCACGACGATGGTCGAGACGGTGCCGGTCCGCGTGTATCGCGGCTCCGCGCTGCGTCCGCCGATGAAGCACGTGCGCTCGATGGCGCTCGAGCGTCGCCTCGCCGACGAACGTCAGCTCACGCTGTTCGGTGACGCGACGCCCGCCGCCGCCTGGTTCTGGATGATGTCGGTCGAGACCTTCGACGACGGACAGGTACGGCGCACCGTGTTCTTCCAGGTCGACGACGAAGGCCGCACGCGCAACCACTGGGAGCCGCCGCCCGACGGTGGTCTCTTCGGCGACGAGCCCGCGCGGAAGAAGTCTCGCAAGCGCGCCGCCGAAGCGTCCTGATTCCGTCCGCACGCCGCGCCGCGTCATGGCTTGTCGGCCTGCCGCCGCCGAGGGATCGTGCCGACACGTTCCCGTAACCGCGGTCCGTTTTCGAAGCGGCCCGACGCGGGGATGTGTCCTCACGCGTGAATGGAGGCTCGGTCGTGACCACGAACAAGAACGTCTACTTCTTCGGGGCGGGGAAGGCCGAAGGCAACGCGCGACAGAAGGAGCTCCTCGGCGGCAAAGGCGCTGGGCTCGCCGAGATGACCAACCTCGGCATTCCGGTGCCTCCGGGGTTCACGCTCACGACCGATGTCTGCGTCGCGTTCATGCGCGACAAGAAGCTCCCGGACTCGCTCCGTACGGAGTGCGCGGCGTCGCTGAAGCGCGTCGAGGAGATCGTCGGCGCGAAGTTCGGTGATCCGACGAACCCGCTCCTCGTATCGGTCCGCAGCGGCGCGCGCGCATCGATGCCCGGCATGATGGACACGATTCTCAACCTCGGGCTCACCGACGTGACGGTCGAGGGCCTCGCGAACAAGACGAACAACCCGCGCTTCGCGTGGGACGCGTATCGCCGGTTCATCACGATGTACTCGGACGTCGTCCTCGGCGTGAAGCGCGAGGGCTTCGAGGAGATCCTCGACGCCGCCCGCCGCGACGTCGCGAAGTCGCGCGGGATCGATCCGCGGAGCGCGCAGGGCGAAGAGCTCAAGCGCACCCTCCCGGACAGCGAGATCGACGCGGACCGAATGAAGGCCGCCGTCGGGGAGTTCAAGAAGATCGTCGAGAAGAAGACGGGGAAGCCGTTCCCGCAGGATCCGCAGGAGCAGCTGTGGGGCGCGATCGAGGCGGTGTTCCACAGCTGGACGAACCAGCGCGCCAAGACCTATCGGAAGATCCACGAGATCCCCGACACCTGGGGCACCGCCTGCAACGTGCAGGCGATGGTCTTCGGCAACATGGGTGACACGAGCGCGACCGGCGTCGCCTTCACGCGCGATCCCTCGACCGGCGAGAAGCGCTTGATGGGCGAGTGGCTCCCGAAC
>JBKJQC010000314.1:0-7226 GCA_046593995.1 Polyangiales bacterium | reverse complement strand
TCATGGGCATGCCGTTCCCGGCGGCGCTCTCGCTCGGCGCCGCTCCCTCGGTGCCGCGCGCGTGGGTCCTCAACGGCTGCGCTTCCGTCGTCGCGACCGTGCTCTCGATGGTGCTCGCGATCTCGTCGGGCTTCGTCGCGGTGGTCGGACTCGCAGCCGGCTGCTACGCGCTCGCCGCCCTGGTCGCGTTCGCGAGCTCTCGAGCGCAGAATGGCCGAGCGTGATTCTCGATCGCCCACCGCAGATCGGATTGAACACGGAGGCACGGAAACACGGAGGTTCGAGCGTCTGCCGATCGCGGCCGCGCGCTCTCGCGGCTCGTCGACGCGATCGGGTCGTCGACCCCCGGGATTTGCCGATCGGCAGACCGCTCGAGTTTCCCCGCTCATCTCCCTGTTTGTTGCTGGGTTGCGCGGTGGGGGACAGGAAGCGAGAGCGGGGAAGGACATCGCAGAGAGGCGTGCGGCAGCACACTTCACGGACCTCCGTGCCTCCGTGCCTCCGTGTTCAATCGAGCAAGCAGGCCGGTGTCGAAATCGCGAGCGGTGATTTACAGCGGCGGATCAGCCGCCGAACAGCTGAGTGACCCACAGATAGTCGCTCTTCGGGTCGGCCACGATCGCGATGCCGATCTTCTTGAAGCGCGCATCGAGCACGTTCGAGCGATGCGACGGGCTCGCGTAGATCGCGCGATGCGCCGCGCGCTCCGACTTCGCCTTGGCGACGTTCTCTCCGACGAGCTTCCACTTGCCGCCCGCCTCGACGAGCCGGGCCGCGGGATCACCGTCGCCGACGTCGTGTCCGAGGAGCTTCGCCTTCATCATCGCGAGCGCATGCGCGCGCGCGACCTTCTCGAGCAGCGGATCGCGCACGAGCGCGGGCGTGCCCTCCGCGGCGCGCGCGCCGTTCACGCGCCGCAGCAAGGCATCGATCGCGTCGTCGACGCCGTCGCCGGCTTCCTCACCCGGTACCGTCGCGGACGGGGCGCCGTTCGGCGGCTCGATCCCCGCGAAGATCTCCGCTTCGAGCACGGGGCGGGGACCGGCGCCGTCCTCCGCCAGTACCTGCAGCACGTGACGACCGAGCGCGCCGACGTACAGCTTCGCGCGCACGTGGTTCAGACCACCGACGGTGCTCGTGGTCGCGAGGATCGTCTTCGGTGCGCCCGTCGGAGGGAGCAGGACGACACGGCCGTTGCTGCCGTGGAGGAGCGTCGCGTCCAGATCGATCCACGTGCCGACCTTGGTCTTGGTGGGCAGCGGCGCGAGGTCGGCCATCGGATCGATCGCGATGACGGCGACGGCTTCCTTCGACGTCGTGCCGCTTCCGACGCGGATCGTCGCAGCTCCGCAGCGCAGTCGCCCGGCGTTCGGGCCGAGCCACTTCGTGACGTCCTTTGCGAGCGTCGCGCGATCGAGCGGCGCACCCGCGACGTGCGCGCCCCACGTGCGCGGCCAGACGTGCGGGTTCCCCGCCTTGCGCTGACGCCACTCGAGCTCCTGCGCGTCGGGGAGCTCTCCGCGCGTCGCGAGCACGTGCGCGAGCTCGTTCGCGACGACCACGAGCGTCGCATCGACACCGCCGCCACACCCCGCGACGAGGGGCGCGTCCTTCGGATCGTTCACGGTCCCGGGCTTCGGCGACGACGTGTGCGCGACCCAGACGTCCTTCGCAGGAGCGTCTTTCGAAGCGGCGTCCTTCGAGAAGGCGTCCGTGGGGGCGACCACCGCGGCGGCCCCCACGAGGAGCTGCACGCCGAGGAAGGGGAGCCGAAGACGCATGCTCGGAGCCTAGCGCGCAGGCGGACGCCCCCGAACTTGTCCGCGAAATCCGGGAGTTTCGACCCCGTTCGACCCGTCGACTTCCCAAGAACGGACAGTTTCCGCTCCGACTGGACGGGTTACCGACGGGACGGTGAATGTCGAATCCTTTAGATGTCGAGTAGCGAGACCTCTGCGTTTCCGTACACTCACCAGCGCGCCATGAAGCTCTCCCCGTCTGCGCTCTTCTTCGCCCCCATCCTCCTCGGCGGCCTTCTCACGATTGGCTGCGCGGAGTCTCTCGGCGACGGCCTGGCCGGGGACCTGCCGACCGACAGTGGAGCGACGAGCGACGCGACGAAGGACACGTCCTCCGCCGACACCGGGAAGATTGTCGACACCGGCAAGGTCGACACGGGCTCGGCCGCGACCGATACCGGTGACGACAGCGAGTTCCCCGACTTCGACAGCGGCAGCGACGACGGCGGCACCACCGACGACGGCGGCACCGCGAGCGACGGCGGAAGCACCGGCACGGCCTGCATGGTCGACGGCGACTGCCCCTCGAGCGAGCCGTGTTGCTCGAGCGGCACCTGCGCGGCCAAGCTGTTCGGCTTGATCTGCTTCTGAGCGAACTAAATGACCGAGCGTGATTCTCGAACGCTCGGATTGAACACGGAGGCACGGAGGCACGGAGCTCCCTGAAGTGCTGCCGCGCGCCCCCAGCGATGTCTCGCCGACCATTGCATTCGAGGTACGGCCTGCGGAGCGAGGCTCGAAGCGTCGCGATCGGCAGGCTCTCGAACCTCCGTGCCTCCGTGCCTCCGTGTTCAATCGATCAGGTAGGCCGAGCTCGAGACATCGAGATCGTCGATTCAGCCGGATGCGGATGGGCGAGCGCGCGTCAGTCGCGCTCGATGGTCTGGCCGGCGACCTCCCACGCGAGGAACCCGCCCTCGAGGAACGCGACCGGAACGCCCTGCTCGGCGAGGCGCTCGGCGACGACCTTCGTCTCGCTGCCGCTTCGGTCGTAGAGCACGGGAACGCGCCCCGTCGCGGCGATGGTGTCGATCTTCGCCTCGACCTCTTCGAGCGGAAGATGCACCGCGCCCGGGATGTGCGCGCGCTTGAACGAGCTCGCATCGCGCGTGTCGACCGGAGCGACGCGGCCCGCCTGTGCGAGCTTGATCAGCTCCTCGACGCGGAGCGCGGACTCCGAGCGAGGGAGGAACGGCTCGATCAGCGTGCGCAGCGCGTTGCGCCGTACGGCGCCGGGCTGCGTGGCGACGACGCGCCCGCCCTTCACGACGACGAACGTCGGGACGCTCTTGACCTGGAACTCCTGGGCGAGCACCGGTGACTTGTCGACGTCGATCTTGACGACCTTCGCCTTGCCTTCGAGCTCGTCGCGCAGGGCGACGACGTCCGGCTCGATCTGTTTGCACGGTGCGCACCACACGGCAGAGAACTCGATCAGGACCGGCAGCTCGGTTTGCAAGACCTCCTGCTCGAAGGTCTTCTCGGTGACGTAGAGGAGGGCGGGCCCGGAGGTATTGGCCATCATGGCAGCGCTGACCTAATGATGCCGCGAGGGCCTCGCAAGCAGCACGGGTGCCGAGAGGTCGTGAATCTTTCGCTCGCCACCACGATGGACCAACAGGGAGACAGGGGAGGCGGGGAGATCAGAGGGAGGTCGAGCATGTGCTGCCGCGCGCGGACATCAACGTCTTGGCAGCCATGGTGTCGTCGACGTCATCGCGCCGTCCGGCAGACCCTCTGGGTCCTCCCTCTCGCCTCCCCGGCTCCCCGGCTCCCTGTTGGCGGGCGGCTCCGGTCGAGACCAAAAAGTTCACGATCTCTGAGCCGCCACTCAGATTCCCTCTCGGACGGCTTCTCGAGCGCTCGGCGCCTCGGGCTGGGCGCCGAAGCGGATGCGCGGGTCGAACGCGTCGCGCATCGCTTCACCGAGCAGGACCGTGGCGAACAGGACGCTCATCACGAAGAGCGAGGGGAACGCGACGAGCCACCAGGCGTCCGGGTGCTCGCGCGCTTGGCCGAGCAACGATCCCCACGCGAGCGGGTGGACCATGCCGATGCCGACGACCGAGACGGCGGTCTCGAGCACGACCACTGCGCCGACGCCGAAGGCGCTCAACACGACAGCCGACGCGAGCACCGACGGGAGGACATGGCGGGCGAGGATGCGACCGGGGCCTGCGCCGAGCGCGCGCGCGGCGACCACGTGATCGAGCTGCACGACGCGGAGCACGTCCGCACGCACGACCTGCGCGACCTCCGCCCAGCGCGTGAGGACGAGGACGAGGAGGAGCCAGTGCGCATCGCTCGCGGGCCCGAGCGCCTGGAGCACGAGCAAGAGCAGGAGCACCGGGATCGCGGTGAGCGCTTCGATCGCACGATGCACGACGAGATCGATCGTGCCGCGGAGGAACCCGCCGAGCGCGCCGAGCGCGATGCCGATCGTCGACGAGCCGAGCGCCGCGACGAGCGCCGTCCCGAGGGTCGGCGCGGTGCCCTGCACGATCGCCATCATCACGTCGCGCCCGTGCATGTCGGTGCCGAGCGGATGCACGGCGGACGGCGCGTGCAGCATCTCGTCGGGGCGTCCGAAGAGCGGTGGGCTGAGGATGCCGACGATCGCGAGCGCGGCGAACGCGACGAGCAGGCCGGTGCCGATGCGCGCGCGACGATCGCTCCGGAGGGCGTGCTGCCACGATCCGAACGCGAGCCGCGCAGGATCGCGGAACGCCGCGAGGGCCGGATCGACCTTGCCCCGCATGCGGCGGGAGCTCACCGCGATGCGCTCGAGGAGCGAGGGCGGGGAGGGTCGCGACGGTGGGGACGGTCGCGACGGTCTGGACGGCCGAGAGGGATCGGTCACACGTCCTCCGTGTGATGCACGATCGTGCGGCGCACGCGCGGATCGACGACGGCCTGCACCCAGTCCGACGCGAGCAGCGTGCACGCAGAGAGGAGGGCGACCCCGAGCGCGAACGGCATCAGCCAGGGCACGTCGCGCGCACGCACCGCGTCCATCACGGCAGGGCCGAGGCCGCCCATCCCCAGGATCTCCTCGGCGAGCAACGTCGCCGAGAGCAGGATCGGCACCTCGACGGCGGCGAACGCGATCACCGGGCCCGCCGCGTTCCGTCCGATGATCTTGATCCACAGCGCCCAGGGCGAAACGCCCGTCGCGCGCGCCGTGCGTACGTAGTCCTGTCGGACCTCTTCGAGGAGCCGCGAGCGGAGGTGACGACCGATGGGCGCGAGCGCGACCAGCGCGATCGCGATCACGAGGAACGCGTCGGTGCGCGCGAGGCGGGGCCACCCCGCGCGCGCGACGAGGGCGAGGACGAACGCGGGGACCGCGTGGAAGACGAGCAGCGTGAAGCTCGCCACCCGATCGGCCGGCCCGTACCGGCGCGCGGCCGTCACGAGCCCGAGCGGCACGGCGATCGCGTAGGCGAGGAGCAGCGCGAGGAACGTGCGGCCGAGCGTGATCGGTGCTCGCCGCGCGAGGTCGCGCAGTACGGGCTCTCCCGTGCGCCACGAGGTCCCGAACCGATCGGTGACCGCATGGGAGACCCAGCGACCGAAGCGCGTGTCGGTGAGGCGCGCGGCGGTGCGCTCGAGCGTTCCGTACTCGACGTAGTCCGCGCGATGCGCGTTCCAGAACGCGCGCAAGCCCTCGAAGCTCCGGACGTCGGCTCCCGCACGCTTTGCGGCTGCGACCGCGAGCACCTCGAGCTCCTCGCGGGCATCTGCCTCCTGCGTCGCCAAGAGCTCGTCGAAGATCGGCGCGAGCACCGCCGTGTCGGCGTTTCGCAGCTGACGCGCGTAGAGCGGCTCGCCGCGATCGTTGAGGTGACGGCGGAGCGCGCGTCGCAGGCTCGCAGCGCGGAGCTCGGGACCGCGCTGGTCGAGAGCGCGCGCCCAGAACGACTCGGCGCGCGCGGTCTCGAGGTCGGCGACGTCGTCGAGGCCCATGCGAAAGGCGAGCGGCGCGAGGTCGCGTGCGACGCGCGCCCGCGTCGGCCCGTCGAGGCGCGCGAGCGTGGCGACGAGATCACCGAGGCCGGCCGCGCCGATGCGCAGCAGGCGGTCGAGCGCGCGCTGTCGCTCGTCGCCGTACGCCGTCGTCAGCGTCGTCACCGAGCTCGCGATCACGCGCGGTCGGTCCTCGGGATCGAGGTTGAGCAGCACCGGCAGATGCTCGTACCTGCGGGCCTCCTCCGACGCGCCGAGCCCGGACGGCGCCGGCGTCGCCGCGATCGCGACGAAGAGCAGGATCGCGAACGCGAGCAGGGAGGGAGCGACCGAGAGCGCGCGCCGGAGGAGGAACGCGATCACTTGCCGTCCTTGTAGGCGCGGAGCGCGTTCACGATGGCATCGACGATCCGCGCGCGGTAGTCCGCCTTCGCGAGATACCCCTCCTCGACGGGGTTCGAGATGAACGAGACCTCCATGAGGACGGCGGGCATGCGCGCGCCGACGAGCACGAAGAATCCCGCGCCGTGCACGCCCCCATCGACCACGTCGCCGTACTCGGAGCCGCCGCCGCCGTGGAGCGAGGCCATCGTCGCCTTCTGCAGCAGGCTCGCGAGGTGCTTCGACCCGAGGCCGAGCTCGGCGAGCTTCAGGTCGTCGAGGATCGCGCGGAGCTCTCCTGGCGCGGCCGACGCGCCGCCGTTCTCACGTGCCGCGACCTTCGAGTGCAGATCGTCGCGGGCGGAGTCGAGCACGTACATCTCGACGCCGCGGCGCCCCTTCGCCTCTGCGGCGTTGCAGTGGATCGAGAGGAACACGTCGGCTGCGAACGCGTTGCCGGCCGCCGCGCGCTCCTCGAGCGACACGAACGTGTCGCCGCCGCGCGTCAGGCGCACCTCGACCCCGAGCTCCTTCGCCACGAGCGGCGCGACGCTCTTCGCGATCGCGAGGGTCACGTCCTTCTCGCGGAGCCCGCTCGGACCGACGGCGCCGGGATCCGCCCCACCGTGCCCGGCGTCGATGACGAGCCGTCGGAGCGGTCTCGGCCCCGAGGCGAGCGCGTCGTTCTGGGGTGGCGTCGTCGTCAGATCGACCACGACGCGGAAGGGATCGGGAAGGAAGGAGATGCGCCGATACGCCGGTCGCGAGAGCGAGAGGACGACCGCGGTGCCGCCCTCCTGAGTGGTGCCGACGGCCGTCTTCGCGTCGGGGATCGGCGCGAGGGAGCCGCCGAGGAGGAGCCCCTTCGCGGGCTCGATCGTCGTGTCGGTGCCGACGTCGACGCCGTCGAGACGGACGCGCACCGTCCCCGGCGACGCGGGCTCGAGGAGGTACGTCGCCGCACGATCGAGCTCGATCACCAGGCGCGCGGAGTCGTGCGTGCTCCACCGCGACACGCGGAGCACACGCGCGCGCGCAGGCTTCGCTTCGAGCGCAGGGTCGAACGGGTTCGCGACGCCT
>JBKJQC010000194.1:0-7521 GCA_046593995.1 Polyangiales bacterium | reverse complement strand
AGCGCCATCAGGACGTGGCTCTTCCCGGTGCCGCTCTTGCCGGTGAGCACGAGGTCGTCGTGTCGGCGCACGAAGTCGAGGCGTGCGAGCTCCATGACGGAGCTCTTGTGGAGCGTCGGTTGGAAGTCCCAGTCGAAGGCCTCGAGCGTCTTGTGCTCGCGGAGTCCGCTGCCCTCGATTCGTCGCGCGATGCGGGCTTCGAGTTTCCGCGCGGCCTCGACGCCGAGCACGCGATCGAGGAGCGCGGTGGGACCGGGGCGTTCGCGGAGCGCCCACGCGAGCGTCTCGTCGAGGCCTTCGAGGGTGTGGGTCAGTCCGAGGAAGCCGAGGTGGCGCCGGAGTCGTTCGAGGGCGTCGTCTCCGGTGTTGTCGGTTCCGTCGGTGCCTGCGGATTTGGTCGTGC
This sequence comes from Polyangiales bacterium, assembly GCA_046593995.1. GTDB lineage: Bacteria > Myxococcota_A > Polyangia > Polyangiales > JADJMO01 > JALHOE01. The sequence goes on along the minus strand of JBKJQC010000194.1, from coordinate 7,118 downwards.
GCTTTGCCACTCGGTCGTCTCCTTGTCGTGCGCGTTCGGCGTGCGCGTCATCGGCGGCGCGCCGGGGACGCGGTCGTACTCCGTGAGGTCGCGCGGTCCGGTGCGCACCTCGCCGATCGTGTCGGCGAGGCGTCGCACCGTCTCCTCTGCGACGTACTCATCGAGCGTCCGTGGCGTCGCGTGCGCCGCGACGATCCGCTCGACGGCGCGCGCGTCCGTCGCGCCGTACGTCGCGGCGCGGCCGAGCGCAGTCTCGAGATCGGCGGTGTCGAAGCGCTCGCGAAGCTGCAGGATCAGCCGCGCCTGGTGTCCCCAGATGCGCGGCGGTCCGGCGCTCATCACGCGGAAGAATTCCGCCGCGCGCTCGCCCATCTGGCCGAAGGCGACGCGCAGCTGATCGAGATCCAGTGGGCTCTTGCGCTGCGGCGGCGGGTGAATGCCGTTGGGATCGATCTTCTTGCCCGCACCCTTCGGCCCGAGCTCGTGATGCGCGACGCACCGCAGATCCGCGGCGTAGACGAAGAGCTCTCGCTGCGTGATGCGCACCGGCACAAGGTCGGTGATGTGGTCGTAGGGCACGGCGTAGAGGTTGCCGTCCCACCCGACGAAACCTTCGAGGCTGCAGACGCGATAGATGACGCGCGCGGTGTCGTACGGGTGAAGCGGTCGCGGGGTGAGGTGCGCGCGCTCCTCGGCGAAGCGGTCGAGCGCGGTGCGTCGGTTGCGCCGACGATGGTCCACGATGGTGTCGAGCCACCCGCGCAGCTGCGCGCGCAGATCATCGAAGTCGGCGAAGGAGCGACCGTTGAAGAAGGATCGCTCCACCTCCCAAAAACTGCGTTCTACGCGCGGTTTGTCGTTCGGGTGGCCGCGGCGCACGGCGACGGGTCGGAAGCCGTAGTGCGCCGCGAAGGCCAGCATGCGCGGGTTGTAGATCGCCTGTTGCCCTTCCCACCGAAGGACCACCGGCTTCTGGCTGTCGTACTTGCACTGCTTGGCCATTCCCTCGATCCGGTCGAAGGACGCGACGTGGCCGCTCATCAACGCGAAGAGATCCGCCTGGCGGAACACGTCGATGTACTTGCGCGTGGAGGTCACCAGCACGTAGCTGAAGCCCTGCACTGTCTCCTTCGCGCCCGTCGTGTACCGGATCTCGTATGGCGACCAATCGTTCTCGGCCATCTCCCCCGGCTCGTACGTGGGCGTGACCAAGCTCGGCGAAGGACGCGGCGCGGGCCGCAGCTTGCGCACGCGCTTCTTGATCGCCGTGTACCCGCCGACGAAGCCCTCCTCACGAAGGATCTCGAAGACACGCTGCGCCGTGATGTCCTCGTATTGCGCGAGCAGCGCGACGATGCGCGCGTCGAAGGCGTCGACCGGTGACGACCGCGGTGCACGCCGCGGCGGCGCCGGCAGCGCCGTGTGCGCGATCGCTTGCGACCGCACGTGCTCCTTCAGCAACGCCTTGATCGTGTTGCGGCTCACACCGAGCGCGCGAGCGAGCGAGCGGCGCGACACGCCCTGACCGGCGAGGATCACCGTCTGGTGCAGCAGCTGCGCGCGCGTATGCCAACGGGCCGTCATGCGACCGCGCGCCCCGTCGTGACGACCGACGCGATCGTGCGCGTGAGCGCGCCGAGCACCGGCTGCAGCCCGCGCAGCGCGGTCACGATCAGCTCGGCGGCCCCGGCCCCGTGCGTCGCCCCAGGTGCCGCGAGCAGACGCGCCTGCAGTCGCCCCGCGATGCGATGCACCGTCGCGACGTCCGCACCCAACCAGTCCGCCTCCGCGCGCGGCGCGCGCGTCACACGCACGCCGGGGCGCGCACCGGGCACGCTCCCCTCCGCGTATCGCGCGATCCGATCGGTGCGCGCAGCGTCGTCCCTGCACTCGAGGAGCTCGGCGACGAGCAACGTCGTCTGGCGCACCGTCAGGCCCCGACGGATCACCACGCCTGCGCTCGCGTGCTGGTTGCCACGTGGCAACTGACCCAGCGCCACCGCCGCGCGCGGCGCGATCAGCCCGAGACGCACGTCGGCTTGCACCGCCTCGTCGAGCGCCTCCACGAGCACGAGCCGGCGGTGCACCCACGTCTTGTGACGACCGAGCCGCTGCGCGATCGCGTGCTGCATCATCCCGTGCTCGCGGTAGAGCGATCGGACGAGCCAGCCTTCCTCGAGCTCGGTCAGCCCGCGCGCGTCGTGCAGCGCCGCCATCATCAGCTTCGCCGAGACCGCGTCGATCTCGACCAGCTGCGTGCGCAGCGTCGGCCAGCCCAACGCGCGCGCCGCGCGCATGCGCTTGAAGCCGTCGATGATCTCGATGCGCCCGTCGTCGACGAATCCGACCGCCGCCGTCAGCTGGCCGTGTCGCGAGAGCGACAGCCGCATCGCGTCCAACGCCGATGCCTCGCACAGCCGCAACGCACCGAGCCGCTCACTGAGCTCGGCGCTCGCCACGTCCCGCTCCGCCATCTCGTTCGCCATCGCGATCGATGTCGCACGCACCCCCCGGATCACCTATCCCCATGCGTGACAGCGGCCAGATTCACACCGAATTCCCATGTGATCTCCAGCGCCTGGCGCGAGAATGTGGCGCGTGACATCACCCCGTGTCCGCCAACGCTGCGCCTTCCAGAGCTACGATTCCCGGCAGATCGCGCAGCAACCTGGCGCGTGACACCGCTAAGATTCGATCCACGAGAACGATCACTTTCGCGTGCAGTTCCAGCCGCTTGGACGCCGAAGCTGGCGCGTGACATCCCGCCGGCTTCGGCCCGGCACGCACCTCCGCGCGATGCGCGCGCTGACGCAGACGCTCGTCCTCGCGGTGGGCGACGAGATCCTTCGCGCGGCGACGGCGAGCGAGCTTCCGATCACGCTGTGATCGGCACGCGTCGCCGCAGACTCGTTGCTTCGACCCCGCCTTCGGCGACGGCGTGAACGTCGCTCGGCACTCGCTGCATCGCCGTCGCGTCCTCGCCATGCCCGAGCGTCGGGCAGCGCGCACCGACCGGCGCCTTCTCGGCGGACGCGGGGTGGATCACTAAAGCGCCGCCTGCGGCGGCGTCGCCGCCGGCGCGGTGGATCAGAAAGGCGCCAGCGGGTGGATCAGATCGAAGGCGCCGCTAAAGGTCGGACGGGACCCCTCCCTTCGGGAGGGGCCGGGGGAGGGTAAATCCCAGCGTCCGGACCGTGCGCCGCCTCGTACGGAACGCTGCGATCACTTCCGCAACAGCCTATAGCTAGAGCGCCGATCGGTCGGCGCACGCCAGATTGAACACGGAGGCACGGAGGCGCGGAGGTTCGAGCCGCCTGACGGTCGTGACGTCTCCGCTGCGAGGGCTAGTGTCGCCTGCCAGGTGTTCCTGTTTTCCTCAGCTAGGGCGACTTAGGCGCGAGCCAGCGGCAGCACATGCCCGACCTCCGTGTGCCTCCGTGTCTCCGTGCCTCCGTGTTTTGTCCGGTCTTCAAACCGTTGGTCGATCTCTAGGCCCGGACCGGCACGCGATCAGGGAGTCTCGTCGTCGCGATGAAGGCCGCGGCGAGGGCGACCGCGAAGATCTTCGCGGCCATGCGGTAGCGGGCGAGCGGATCTCCCGTCGCGAGCAGCGGTCCGAGGACCGCCACCCCGACGACGCCGCCGAGGTACCGGCCCGTCGAGACGACGCCCGCGGCCATTCCGCTCTGGTCGCGCCCGACGGCATCGAGCCCCGACGACTGGGACGGCGCGGTCGTGGCGCCGAGACCGAGCCCGAGCAGCGTGAGAGGGAGCATCAGATCCTTCGCGCTCGCGAGCGGCACCGTCGCCACGAGGATCATCCCGAAGAGCGCGGTCGCGGCGCCGACGCCTGCCGTGCGACGCGCCCCGTAGCGGTCAACGAATCGACCGCTCGCGATCGACGCGACCACCATCGCGAGGGTCATCGCCGCGAGCGTGCGGCCGACCTCCTTCGAGCTGCTCCCGAAGGCGCGCGTGAGCACGATGGGGAGCGCGAAGAGGACCGCGTACATCGCGAGGTTCTGCAGCGCGACGATCACGACCGACGAAACGAACACCGGCCGCGCGAAGAGCTTCAGATCGACGACGGGATCGGGGTGGCGCCGCTCCCACGCCACGAACGCGAAGAGCGCCGCGATTCCCGCTGCCGAGAGCGGCACCACGAGCGTCGGCGATCGTGATCCGATCACCAAGATCCCGAGACCACCCGCGAGGAGCAGCGATCCGACGACGTCGAGGCGGAAGCTCGCCACCGGAGGCGCCGGCGCGCCACCACCGCGACGGCTCGACAATGCCGCGATCAGGATCGGGGGCGCGTTGACCAGGAAGAGTGTGCGCCACCCGAAGCGCGCGGTCAGCTCGCCGCCGACGAGCGGGCCGAGCGCCGCAGCGAGGCCCATGACGGCTCCGAACGCTCCGAACGCGCGCGCGCGTCGGTCGATCGGCAGTCGCACCCGCAGCATCGCCATCACCGCGGGCGTCATCACTGCGCCGCCGGCGGCCATCAGCGCGCGTGACACGACGAGCATCCACAGCCCGTGCCCGAAGCCGCCGACCACCGCACCGGCGGCGAAGACCACCTGTCCGAGGGTCAACGCGCGCGCGTGGCCGATCGCGTCGGCGAGCTTCCCCGCCGGGCTCTGGAGCGCGATGCCGACCAACAGGTAGGCGGTGACGAGCCACTGCGTCACCAGGGGGGCGTCGACGTGCACCTCGTGCGCGATCCCTGGGAGCGCGGTCGCGAGCATCGTCGAGTTCAGCGGGACGAGCGCGATCGAGAGCGCGAGCGCGACGAGCTCGGTCGCGCGCACCGGCTCGGCGGCCGGCTCGTCGAGCGTCATGCGAGGACCTCCACCACACCGGCGTCACCATCCACGCGTACGCGGTCTCCGTCCTTCACGAGCGACGTCGCCTCGCGGGTGCCGACCACCGCCGGGATGCCGTACTCGCGCGCGACGATCGCCGCGTGGGACAGCTGCCCGCCGCGATCCGTGACGATCGCGCCGAGCATCGGGAGCACGACGTTGAAGTACGGCGACGTCGCTCGCGTGACGAGCACGTCGCCCGCCTGGATCCTGCCGAACTCCGACTCTTCGTGGACGACGCGCGCGATCCCGACGTGGACGCCGGGGCTGACCGGCAGCCCCTTGACCGTCGTCGCGGTGCGCTGCGGCTCCGGCTCCACGAACAACGCGGTGATGAAGGCCTCGATGGCGCGGGTCGCGCGGCGACCGCGCTCCGGCAGCCACTCGGCAGGCGGCGGCGGCGAAGGCTCTCCGCCGAGGAACTTCGGGATCTCCGGATCGCTCGACGTGCGCGTCGTCCGCAGCCTCACGCGTTCTTCGACCTCCTCGCTCGAAGGGCCGAGACGGCCGCTCAACAGCGCTGCGAGCTCGCGCTGCTCGAGGTCCACCGCGTGCTCGGCATCGCTCAGCTTGCCGCGCTCGACCAGGCGGCGTCCTGCCTCGAGCACGCCGCGCCGCGCGAGCCCGCCCGCGGTGCCGTCCGCGTAGTGGCCCCGTTCGTCGCGCAGCCGGTTGACCAGCCGCGCCTCGATCAGGAGCTCGTCGAAGCGCGTGCGGTGCGGCGCCGGGATCTCGTCGCGGAGCTTCGCCGTCCGCTCTCGGGAGTCGTCCGCCGCACCGGTCGTGCCCGCGAGCGTCGCGCGGATCGCCGACACGATCATCGCCGGCATCTCCGAGGCGAACTTGCTGGAGATGTCGTAGCCGAGACAGCGCAGCCCGATCGACGACACGTACGCGCGCGCCGCCGCGCCGACCGGGCCTTCTTCCGCCTGGAGCGCGGCGAGCGTGTCACGCGGGGTGCCTCCGGCCGTGAATCGCGATCGTGCGGCGTCGCCTTCGCGCAGCGCGGCGACGAGGACATCGAGCTCGGCCGCCCCGAACCCCTTCGAGATCGGCGTCGAGCCGCGCAGCACGCCGAGGATCTCCCCCGCTCGCTTTCCGGTCCACGTCTGCACGTGCGCCAGCAGATCGCCGACCGGCATCCCGCAGGTGATGGTGTAGCGATGGTGGAGCTGCACCATGTCCTCGGCGTTCTGCTCGAGGTCTCCGAGGTGCGCGACGAGCGCGTCGTCGTCGAGCGCGCTCGGCTCGATCGCGCGCAGACGGTCGTGCTTGGCGATCGCCGCGGGCTTATCGACCTCGTCCCAGCGCTTCAGATCGGCGCGCCATTGGCGGCTCTCCATGGCCTCGTGCGAGCGAGTGATGCGCGCGCGCATCTTCGGCACGAGGCGGGTGAGCAGCTGGAACACCAGCTTCGGCGGCGGACCCTTGGCGCCCTTCGGTGCGCCGAAGATCACGGCCTGCTGATAGAGGAAGCCGTTCACCACGGCCGGCTCGAAGTGCGAGAGCAAGAGCCCGTAGCGCTCGGTGCCCTCGGCGAACCCGCGCGGGAATCCGCGCAACATCGGTCCGAGCGTGAACCGAGCGTACGGCCGCGTGGCGTGGACGGTCTCCAGCTCCCAGATGCCCGGGCCGGGCGGCGTGAACGTCGATGCAGAGGTCATGTGGCAACGACCGCTATCACGACCTCGTCGGGCGGGGGCTACCGTCTTTCGCACCGCGGCTCCAGACACTGGTCGTGCTCCTCGGTGCCCATCAGTCGATCGCCGGCGGCCTCGAGAAGGCCTACGGATACGCGAAGGAGGATCGCTGCGAGGCGATTCAGATCTTCACCAAGAACGGCAGCCAGTGGCGCGAGCCGGAGCGCACGAACGACCAGGTGAAGGCGTTCCTCGACGCGCGTGCCGGGTCGCCGCTCGGCCGTACGCCGGTCCTGGCCCACGGCAGCTACCTGCCGAACCTCTGCAGCAAGACATGAACGGCTCGGGACGGGTGAGCTCGGGCTCTACCCGTTCTGGCGGCTCGCCAACGATCGGCGTCTCGCGCACGTCGTCGGCGTCCTCGAGACGCCGCCGGTCGAGCGCCGCGACGGCACGGAGGATCGCGCGTTCCGCAAGCAGCTCGACACCATGCGCAGGTTCGTGGGGGCCGAGGCGCCGAAGCCCCGTGGCTTCCCCGTCGAGAGCCCGGTGAAGTGACGCCCCGCGCGCGTCGCGATACGAACGACCCCGCCATGTCGACCCCGACCGAGAC
>JBKJQC010000160.1:0-5872 GCA_046593995.1 Polyangiales bacterium | reverse complement strand
CGCGAACGCTGCGGCTGAGGCGGTCAACGCGTACACGTCCGAAGGCGGCCCAGAGGTCGACGTGCTGTTCGCAGAGCTCGAACGGAACCGGACGCCGAAGACCTGACGGTGCGCACGCACGACGAATGGATCGTCGGAGCGTTCATCTCCCGCGGCCGCTCGGGTCCGTCAGAACCCCCCGGCCAGTCCGACATCGCCGTCAGGGCCGTCAGGGCCCCACACCGCGCTGCCACCCGACACGAAGGAGCCAAGACTTCGCATCGGCGGCGACGTCGGCGTGCACGAGCGACGAATACTCATCGGCGTCGCGCGGCGGCGCCTTGCCGAGGCGCGCGAGGTGGACGGCGTGGTTCCCGAGCACGTAGCGAAGTGTGTTTCGGGTCTGCGTCGGCCCCGTGAGCACACGCTCGTGATAGCGATCGACGAAGCGCGGCCCGGTCGCCCCCATCATGGCGTTGAGGCGCCGCGCCACGCGGATGAGGAGCGCGCGGAGCCCGTTGGTCATCGTGCGCCGGTCGCTCGCCTCGGCGCGCAGATGGAGGTGATTCCCCTGCACCGAGAAGTGCGTGATGCGGAACCCTTCACGGTCACGAACCGCCTTCAGCGCCGCGGAGATGCGGCCGAACGAACGCTGGCTGCGCAGGTTCCACGTGCCGTGGCGGACGCGCACGGTGACGTGGTGCGGGTGTCGCGGGTCGACCGGCGGGCGCCGCGTGTGTGGGAGCCCAGAGTCTTTCTTCGGCGGACGCCCGCGTCTCGCCTTCCGCACGGAGGCGAAGAGCGGCACCTGACGAGGAGCTACGCGTCGGACGGTCACACCAACATTATGGCGGATATTATGGCGCCACGCAACTGAGGTGTCTCTCGTGATCCAATGCCAGTCGGCGCCGCGGCATCGGGGCCGGGCGCTGTCGGAGGAGAGCGGGGGGTCGGGCCCCGGTCAGTCGTCGGGGACGGGCAGGATCTCTCGGCGCTCGCGCGAGGACGGGGCGAGAGTTGGGAATCGTCGTCCCTTAGTCTCGCGCGCCGGAGGGGAGCGGGGTCGAGCCCCTCGCCGAGGCTGCGAGGAACCGCGCTGCGTCGGTGGGATCTTGGACTGCAGCGATCAAGCGCGCGGGACCGCGGCAGCCAGGGCAGACGAGGAACTCGGACGCGAAGGTTCGTCGAAGGAGCTTGCTCCACTCGGGGCGAACGTGGCCATCGCGAACGGACCGACGCGGCTCACTGCGCAGCGTCGCGAGCGTGCACGCAGAGAGATCGAGGCGCTGCAGCAGCAGCAGCGCCCCACCGCGAGCGACGACGAGACGTTCGAGACGACGAAGCGGCTCGTCGACGCGCTGCTCGCGCGGGCACGCAAGGCCCTTGCTCGAGGGAACGGCGGGGCCACCGCGCGCGTCCGCGTCGAAGGCGCGACCCTCGAACGCTCGATGTCGCTGCGCTCGTCGGACGTGTCCCACGGCACCGACGACCGGACCGACGCTATCCTCGATCTGGCGTGAGCCGCGGAGGTGCTGTGCTCACGCCCGAGGAGGGGTTCCTTGTCGGTGATGCGCTCGAGGTCGACCGCTTCATGGCGAAGTCGTTCCGACGCTCGACAGCTCACACGCTCGCGTCATCCGCGTCGCCGACGCACTCGCGACAGCGACATGAGGACCGCGAGCGACGCTGCACCGAGGGACCCGGTGCCGGAGCGAGGCCCGGTCTCGCAGCCACAGCCGGAAGCATCCTCGACGGAGGGGGTCGCCGCGGTGCAGAGCTTGCTCTCGATGTCGCAGACCGTTCCCGTGGCGCAGTCGCCGGTCGACGCGCACTGCTGCAAGCACCTGCCGTCGGTTCCGCACAGGTATGGAGCACACTTGCTCTCGACGCCAACCTTGTCGATGGATGCGGTCTTGTCGGCGTTGCACTTCGCACCCTGGATGCACGTGCGGTCGGTGCACGCGTAGCCCTCCGCGCAGTCGGCGTCGGCCGCGCATGCCGACTTGCAGCCAGTCGACGACGAGGCGTCGCAGACGTACGGCGTGCAGGGGAGTGGTGTGGGCAGCGAACATGCGCCGGCACCGTCGCAGGTCCCCTTCTTCTGGAACTTCCTGTCGGCCGTGCAGGTGTTGCTGCCGCACGATGTGGTCGCGCCGTTGAGGTACCCGGCACACTGCTCGCGCACCTTGCCGTCGCACGTCGTCCTTGCGCAGTCGTCGCCGGTGAGTGCGTCGCATGCCGTGCGCCCCGCGCGCGGTGTGCCGACGATGGCAGAACAGGCGCCGGCCGAGCCGGGCTCGCTGCAGGACTCGCAGACACCGCTGCAGCCCGAGTTGCAGCACACCCCGTCGACGCAGAGCCCCGACGCGCACTCGCGCCCCGCCATGCAAGCGGTGCCGTTGCCGGCCTTCGTCGTGCACGCGTTCGTCGAATTGCAGAAGGCGTCCGCCGCGCAGTCCGTGTCCGTCGCGCAAGTGGTCCTGCACGCAGGTGCCGACCCAGTGTCGCAGACGTAGGGTGCACACGACGTCGGCGCAGGCAGCACGCAGGTCCCGAGGCCGTCGCAGTTGCCCGGCTTCTGCACCTTCTTGTCGGTCGTGCAGGAGCTCGCGCCGCAGGCGGTGGTCGCACCGTTCGCGTATCCGGCGCACTTGTCCCGCACTGTCCCGTCGCACGACGTCTTCGCGCAGTCGGTGTCCGCCAGAGTGTCGCAGGCCGCGCGCGTCCCACGCGGCTTGCCGACGACCGCGGTGCAGGTGCCGGCAGCGCCGCTCTCGTTGCACGACTCGCACGCGCCGCTACAAAGCGCGTTGCAGCACACGCCGTCGACGCAGAGCCCCGAGCTGCACTCGCGCGCCGCGGCGCACGCAGTAGCGTTCGCCCCTTTCGGCACGCACGTTGCTGTCGACGAGCAGAACGCGTTGGTCGCGCAGTCTGCGTCGGCCGCGCACGTCGTCTTGCACGCGCTCGTACCGCACGCGTACGGCGCGCAGCTGACCCCCGATTTGTCTTCGCAGACTGCGCTGTCACCCCTGCACACGCGCCCGGTCACGACACCGCCGCTGCAGGTCGTCGCGCCGCACGCGGTCCCCGCCTTGGCGAATGAACGGCAGTTCCCGACGCCATCGCACAGCCCGTCGGCGGCGCACGCGCTGGCGCCGACCGGACAGAGCTCCCTCGGATTGGTGTCGACGGGCACGTTTTCGCAGGTGCCGTCCGTGCCGCTCCCCTTCCTGGTCGCGGTGCATGCCTCGCAGCTGCCGGAGCACGCCTTGTCGCAACAGACGCCGTCGGCGCAGAAGCCGGTCTTGCACTGCGCGCCGCGCACGCACGCAGCCGCGAGGACGAAGTCCGTGGTGCACGTGTTCCCACTGCAGAAGGCCGACGACACGCAATCGGTGTCGCGCGCGCAAGTCGTCCCGCACGCGATGCCGGTGCAGGAAGCGTAGAGGCCGCACGAGATCGTTCCGTCGTTGCGACACGCGCCCGCGCCGTTGCACACCTGCGGCTTCGAGATCACGCCTGTGGAGCAAGACTGCGCGGCGCACTCGTTCTCGGGATCGTTGCCGTCCGCGATCGGGCCACACACGCCGTTCGCGCCTGCCCCCTTCTTGGCGGCCGAACACGCTTGGCAAATCCCGGTGCACGGCGCGTCGCAGCAGACGGAGTCCACGCAGTTCGCGCTCACGCACTGGGACGAGCGCACGCACGGCGCACCGAGCGCACCGAACGAGAGCCGCGTCACGAACCCGTCCTCGGCCCCCGACCTGCCCGGGTCGAAACCACCGTTCGTCGGGAAGTTGCTAGACCCCGTCCACCCCGCGACCCAAACGCTTTTGCCGCTGTCGACCGCGATCGCGTGCCCCTCGTCCCAGATGTTGCCGCCGAGATAAGACGACCATAGCAGCGCGCCCGCGCCGCTCACCTTCGTCACGAACGCGGTCTCGTAGGGGTTGTCGTGGGTGGTGTCGAAGCCGTCGCTCGTAGGGAAGTCCTTGGAGTGGGTCTCGCCAGTGAGGTACACGTCCCCCGCGCTGTCGACGGCGATCGCGTGCGCCTGGTCATTCAGGGAGCCTCCGAGGAGCGATGACCACAGCGGCACCCCGGCCCCGCTGATCTTCGCGACGAAAGCGTCGGTACTGCCGTTTGCCGTCGTGTCGAAGCCGCCGCTTGCCGGAAAGAGCCCGCCGGTCGCCCCGGAGACGAGCACATTGCCGTCGCTGTCGATCGCGACGCCGCGCGCGACGTCATTTCCGACGCCGCCGAGGAAGGACGACCAGGCCATCGCGCCGTTCGCCGTGACCTTCGTGATGAACGCATCGCCCGCGCCGCCGTAGGTGGTGTCGAAACCGCCGCTCGAGGGAAAGTCTGAAGAGCTCGTCTCCCCCACGATGACTGCGTTCCCAGCGCCATCGACAGCGATGCCGTAGCCAATCTCCGTGCTCGCGCCACCGAGGTACGACGACCAGAGCAGGGCTCCCGCGCCGCTGATCTTCGCGACGAACGCGTCGCGCGCCCCGCCGAGGCTCGTATCGAGCCCACCGCTCGTGGGGAAGTCGCTCGAATCGGTGCCACCCGTGACGAACGCGTTCCCGCTGCCGTCGACGCCGACGCTCGTGCCTTGATCGCTCGCGCCGCCGCCGAGATACGACGACCAGATCAACGCACCAGCGCTGCTGAGCTTCGTCACGAACCCATCGTCCCCCGACCCGCCGCCGTAGGTCGTGTCGAATCCGCCGCTCGTGGGGAAGTCGCTCGAGTACGTCCAGCCGGTCACGAACGCGTCGCCGTTCGCGTCGACGGCGATCCCGCGTGCGTCCTCGTTGCCGGCGCCCCCCAGGTAGGAAGACCAAGCGATGGTACCCGCCGCGGTGACCTTCGTGACGAACGCGTCGCTGCTGCCCGCGTACGTGGTGTCGAGCCCCACCGTGGTGGGGAAGTTGACCGACTGGGTGTAGCCCACGACGAGGGCGTTTCCGCTGGCGTCTGCGGCGACGCCCTCGGCACCATCGTCTGCGCTGCCCCCGAGGTATGACGACCACGAGATCGTCGGATCGATGATCAGCGGGGCGCGCCCGTCCCAACCCTCGACCTCGAGGCCGACGTCATGGCCTCGGACGACGTGTCGCGCGGTGAGCTCGCGGCGCTCGTCACCGAGGATCGCGAACGCTCGCAGCCCGCGTAGCCGAAGCACGCCGATCCCGGTCTCGAGGTCGACGCCGCGCCCCTCGTCGACCACGCGCACCGCAGTCGCGCCCTCCCATCGCATCACGATGTCCGAGACGTTGGCTCCTTCGGACAGCACGTAGCGGTACACGACACCGTCGCGCGCCGGCTCCGTGACCGCGTCGATGCCCGGATAGAGCTCCTCCCACGCGAGCCGCGCGTAGGTCGGTGCGCCGGTCATCCGCGAGGGACGGGCGCCCACGTAGGTGTGGACGCGCCCCGGCTGCTCACGCTCGGCGCTCAGCGCGCCGCTGCGCGCGCCGATCCACGAGCAGCGCAAGTCCCATCGATCAGGCGGCGGCGCGGAGTCGTGATGGTTCGCGCTGCGCGAAGACGAGAGCGCGAAGGAGAGACCCGCTTGGGTGAAGAACGTGGACGAGTCTCGTCGGCGCACGACGTAGCGTCCGGATCGATCCGCCATCGGCGAGATTGCGGACGGCGCGATGAACGCCGATGCAGCACCCACCAGCGGCGCCGGGCGCGCGAAAGGCGCAAGGGGAGGATCGACGACGGGTGCGAACGTTGGACCCGGGGTGGCCACCGCAAAAGGGAGGGAGCCTTTCCCGTGCGCGGCGCGCGACGGCGCGGACGTGAAGTCACGAAGCTTCCGACGCAACGCCTGAGGCTCCAAGGCCGGAGCGACGCCTGCGTCGCCCGTCGGGCTCTC
>JBKJQC010000083.1:0-11753 GCA_046593995.1 Polyangiales bacterium | reverse complement strand
CATCGGCCTCGCGGTGCCGGTCTCCATCGCCTACGACGGCGGCTGGAAGGCGAGCACCTCGCCGACCCTCAGCGGCGCGATCTCCGAGGCGCTCGACCCGAACCAGACGTCGGCGTCGGCGTCCGCCGAGGTGAAGCTGATCCCCAAGGTCAACGCGCTGATGATGGGGATCGCCGGTCCCTACGTGGCGCCGACCGCGAGCCTCTCCATCGAAGGAAAGCTCCAGACCGCGACCACCACCGACCTCGAGAAGTGCGGCTTCCCCGTCCAGCTCTGCTTCAACGCGAAGGCGGGAGCGGGCGGCGAGTACGGCGCCGAGCTCCCGTGGATCGACGGAGCGAACATCAGCAAGAGCTTCACCATCGCCGAAGCGACGATCTGGGAGAAGTGCTTCGGCAAGCCGGACGAGAGTGGCAACTGCCCCGACTCCGGGCCGATCAACACGACTCCCCCGACCGACGCGGGGAGCACGCCGAAGGATGCTTCTCCGGCCGACGGCGGCGGCGCCTCCGACGCGCGACCGACCGACTGCCCGGAGACCGGCGTCCCCGAGCGCCCCGAATGCGCCAAGTGCGAGCACGAGATCTGTACGGTAGGCTCGGCCATCGCACCGACCTGCAGCAGCTGCGCGCAGAAGGTCTGCGCCGCGGACGACTACTGCTGCACCCAGACGTGGACGCTGAGCTGCATGGAGAAGGCCAACACACTATGCGGCGCCGGCTGCAAGATCTGACACTCGTCCTCGGTCTCTTCACCGTCTCTGCCGCGGCCTGCAGTGGGAAGGTCACGAGCGGTACGACCGCTGCGCCCCTGCCGATCGAGCAGTATTGCGATCGCTACGCGACGGAATTCTGCTCGGTGATTGTTGGCTGTTGTGGCCAGAACGGTACGACGCCCGTCGATCCGGTCGCGTGCAAGACCGAGACGCTCCGCGACTGCCAGCGGATCGTCGAGCGCAGTCGGACCGGGAGCGCGACGTACGATCCCGCGACAGCCGGCGCGTGCATCGGCGCCATTCGTCCTGCCTTCTCGAGCTGCGCGCCGCGGTCGGACGACTCCGCCTACGCGGCGGCGGAGCAGAGCTGCACGTCCGTGTTCCGGGGCACCGTTCCGGTCGGGGGCAAGTGCACGTCGAGCTCGGAGTGCGCCATCCCCGCGGGCGGCGAGGTCTCGTGCGTCTACACGTCGACTTCGGCCACCTGCGCTTCGCGGATCCCGGTCGGCGGAACGTGCGGAACGTCCGCGGGCTCCTGCGTGCGCTCGGCCTACTGCGACCAGCCGACGAGCAAGTGCATCGCGAAGAAGCCCGAAGGCGCGGCATGCGCGTCGGACTCGGAGTGTGCCGGCGGCGACTGCGTGGGAAACGCGTGTCGCGCGGAGACGTTGGACATCGCGGAGCTCTGTCGCGACTTCGGACAGGACGTCCCGCCGACGGTGAGCGACGCAGGAGGCCCCGCCCCGACCGACGCAGGCCCCTGACGCGATGACGGCGCGGCTTCGCATCGTCGCGGTCAACGACGTCTACGCGCTCGAGCACCTCCCTCGGCTCGCGAGCCTGGTCGCCCACCACGCGAGCGACGATCCCGCCGACGTGTTCATCGTGACCCTGGCCGGCGACTTCGTCGCGCCGAGCATCCTCTCGAGCCTCGATTTCGGGCGGGGGATGGTCGACTGTTTGAATCACGTGCCGATCACGCACGTGATCCTCGGGAATCACGAGGACGACATCGAGGTCGATCAGCTGCGCGCGCGCCTCCAGGAGCTGCGCGGAATGGTCTTGATGACGAACGTGCGCGGGCTCTTCCCCAATGGAGACGACCGCTACCCGCGCCATCACGTCCTCGACGTCGGCGGGGTACGCGTCGGGCTGGTCGGCGTCGTCGACGGAGACCCCACGCTCTATCGGCGCCCCCCCTTCGGCGGCGCGCAGGTGGATCCCGCGAACGAGTCCGCGCGGAGCGAGGCCGACCGGCTGCTCGCCGACGGCTGCCGCGCGGTGATCCCGATCACCCACCAGCGCGTCGCAGACGACCGCGCGCTGGCACGCACGCGACCGCGCTTCCCGGTGATCATCGGTGGTCACGAGCAGGATGCGCTGGTCGAGGCCCGCGACGAGACCTGGATCGTCAAGGCGCCCGCGGACGCTGTGCAGGCCGCGGTGATCGATCTCGAGTGGCCGGCCTTCGGGGACCCCTCCGTGCGCGTGCGGCTCGACGACGTCTCGACGTATCCTGAGGACCCGGCCCTGCGCGCACGCGTCGACCAGCACCTCGCGCGCGTCCGGGAGCTCGAAGGCGCGACGCTGTTGCTACTCGACGAGGGCGAAACACTGTCGTCGGTCGGAACGCGCTACCGACAGACCTCGATGGGGACGATGGTCTGCTCCCGTCTCCGCGACGCGGTCGGCGCCGAGGGGTGTCTCTTCAACGGCGGCGGCATCCGCGGCTCCCGCGAGTATCGCGGTCGTCTCACCTATGGGGACGTGAAGACCGAGGTGCCGTTCGACAACGAGATCGTCGTGGCGCGCTTGCCCGGGCGCGTGGTGCGCGACGCCGTCGCCGCGTCGCGCGCGCATGCGCCTGCGGAGTCGGGCGGGTTCCTCCAGGTCGACGATCGCATGACCGTCGGCGATGACCACGTGCTGACCGCCATCGACGGCGCACCTGTGGAGCCGGAGCGCCTCTACCGCATCGCGCTCGTGCGCAACCTGTTCGTCGGCATGGATCGCGTGCAGCCGCTCATCGAGTTCGCGCGAGCGCGACCGAACGACGTGCCGATGGAGACCAGCGGGCGCGACGTGAAGGTCGTCTTGATCAGCGCGTTCGCCGCGCGCCTGTGGGAGCAGCTCGGCGGCTTCGAAGGGATCGACCTCGATCGCGACGGCGTGGTCAGCCCGACGGAGCTCGTCGCCGCGATCGCACGCGCCGGCAACCAGCCGCCTTCGGAGATGGCCGCGCGTGTGGTGCTCGACGCGCTCGACACCGATGGCGACAGGACAATTTCGCGCGACGAGAAGCGTTAGCAGCCGCTCAGGTGGCGAGCTCGACGCGGTCTCTTCCGTGCTCTTTCGCCGCGTAGAGCGCCGCGTCCGCGCGTGCGACGAGATCCTCTCGGCGCTCGGCCCCGCGCCGCTCCGCGACACCGAGCGAGATCGTGACGGCGAGGGTGGGTCCCTCGACGGCGATGAGAGCGGCCGCGACCGCAGAGCGCGCACGCTCGGCGACGTGCGACGCCGCGCGTAGCTCGGCACCGGGGAGTACGAGCAAGAACTCTTCGCCCCCCATCCGGACGAGGGCGTCGCCGCGGCGGATCACGGCCCCGAGCTTCGTCGCGATCACCTGGAGAACGCGATCTCCGGCCGCGTGGCCGTGCGCGTCGTTGATGCGCTTGAAGTGATCGACGTCCGCCATCACGACCGACAGTGGCGTCGCGTCGACGAAGAGGTGATCGGGGAACGCCTCCTCGAAGCCGCGGCGGTTCAGGGCACCGGTGAGCGGATCGACCTGCGCGAGGCGGCGAAGCCGCGCGATCCGCAGATGGGGAACCGCCATCCCCGCGAGCAGCGTGAGCAGGCGCTCGTCGCCATCGTCGAAGGGTTCGGGCCGGATCGCGGACAGCACGCCGATGCAAGTCGAGGCGTCGAGCAGCGGCAGCCCGAGAAATGCTCCCATCGGCCCTGACATCCCCGGTCGCGCAACGAAGCGAGGGTCGCGCTCGCCGTCGTCGACGCGCAGCGGCCTTCCGTGGAGCGCAGTCCAGCCGACCAGACCTTCACCCAGCGAGAACTCCAGCACGGAGTCGTGCAAAGGAGCGCCCGCGCGCGCGCCGACGAGGAGCCGGTGCCCGGACTCGTCCAGCAGGCGAATGGACACGCGGTCGCAGCGAAGGAGATCGGCCGCGCAATCGACGACCGCCGCGAGCATCTCCTCGAGCGTCACCGCTCGCCCGAGGCTCGCGGTCAACGCGACGAGGCCCTGCATCTCGTCGGGCGTCATGCGCACATCGTAGCTTCGAGGCTCAGATCACGTCGAACTCGAACGCCTTCTTCTCGCCCTTCTTGTTGGCTACGAAGAACGGGACCATGAACGTCTGCGCGCCGACCTTGCCGCCGAAGAAGAATGGGATCTGCGTCTCTTTCTGACCGCGCGTGTCGGCGAGCTCGACCCAGACCTTGTACTTGCCTCGGAGGACGGCCCGGTTCGCGGGGTAGTAGACGTTCTCGACCTTGCCCTGCGGGCAGTTGTCGACACCGTCCTTCATCCCCGCGCAGTCCTTGTCGAGGACGAGCGAGCCCTGATCGCGCACCTTGAAGCTGACTTCCTTGCCGTCGGGACCGGTCACATGGAGATCGAGATCGACCGCCACCTTCCACGCGATGGTGAACTGCATCGCGTTGCCGGTGTTCTGGTACCCCGGGCACCCCTCGTCGATCTGCCCGTCGCAGTTGTTGTCGACTGCGTCGTAGCAGAGCTCCTTGTTCGACTCCTTCTTGCAGTCCTTGTTCGGCTGCTCGCCACCGGAGGACTTCCACGTCCCCCATGACACGCTCGCCGATGCAGACGCGCTCGCGCCACCGGCAGGCGTTCCGATCGCACCACCGGCTGCGGCACCGACCGAGGATCCGCCGCCGCTCGCGGGCGCGGGCGTCGCGGGTGCGGGCGCAGCCGCTGCGGGCGCGGCTGCGGCGGGAGCGGGCGCGGCTGCGGCCGGGGGAGGCGGCGGCGCCGCGGGCGGCGCGTTCACGTGCTCGATGGTGCAACCGGCGAGGAAGAGCGCGAGCAGACTGACCGTCGAAGCCTTCATCACCAACCTCCCAACCGAAAATGGCCACCTTGAAAAATGGCGCTGCCGAGAGACGGCCCGCACGGCGTTCCATTCACACCCGGGGCGAGCGTACCCCGAAACCCTTCCCCTTCCGACCCCGCAGGCGGGTGAGTCGTCAGTCTTCAGTGTGTCGTGCTGGACTGACGACTGAGAGGTCGTGAATCTTTCGCTCGCTTACACGCCCGCCAACAGGGAGGATCGGGAGGCGGGGAGTGAGAGGGAGGCGAGCATGTGCTGCCGCGCGCGAGCCACGAGGTTGTGGCCGCAAACGGGGGACATGACGTCGTCGCAGCGCCCGGCAGACCCTCTTGATCTCCTCCCCGCCTCCCCGCCTCCCTGTTCATCGGCGGCGCGGGTCGAGAGAGAAAAGTTCACGCTCTCTGACAACAGCTACTTCTTCGGCTTGGAGAAGTACTTGTCGTCGGCCTTCGACGGGTCCTTCTCCTTGTCGCCCGGTCCGCCCATGGCTGCCTCGGGGTGGCGGATGACGAAGAACGCGCGACGCGCGAGCTCGCCGGTCACGCCGGCCTCGCTGCGGAGCGCCATGATCGACCCCTGCTCCTTGAAGAACTTGAGGGTCTCGATGGCAAGCGCCTTCGTCGCGTCGTCGCCGGTCTTCGCGGCCTTGTTCAACTTGTAGCGGAGCACCAGGCGGTCCATCCCGCCGGGCACCGTCGCGTTCATGTCGAGGCGCTTGAGACCTGCCGAGAGGTAGACGGCCGCCCACTCGTGGGGCGTCTTGCCGGCTTCGTTCACGTCGCCGCTCGCGCCTGCGCGCTTCATCGTGTCGGCGTTGCGCACGAAGCGATAGAGTCGGCCGCTGTCGACGTCGTCCGGCGTGATGCCGCGCGCGTCGAATGTATCGAGGTAGTAGTTGCGGAGCGAGTTCAGCTCGGGCTCCCACTTCTGATCGGCCTTCGACTTCTGCTCGAAGATGACCATGCCGCGCCGCACGAGATCGTCGTCACCGCCGAGCGCGATGGCGAGCGCGGCGAAGACGCGGACCTCCTTGTCCTCGAGCATCTTGAGGAGACGCTCCTCGACGCCCTTGGTGCCGCCCCAGCCGACGACGCGCGCCGCCCAGCCGTTCACGGAGAGCATCTCGGGGTCGTTCGTCGGCGCGAGGAGATCGAGCGCCGCCGCCACGATTTCGGGGTTCGCGCGGTTCTGCGCGGCCATCAGCACGCCGACCTTCGCGTCGGCGTCGGGGAAGCCCTTCGCCTCCTTGAGGGCCGCGACGAGCTCCTTCTCCGTGGCGACACGACCGAGCGCGCGTCCCGCCATGAGGCGCGGGAACATTCCGTGGTCCTTGTCCTTGATGAGCTTGAGGAGCTTGTCCGCGGACTTGTTCGCGGCCGGACCCCACTCGGCGAGACCGTCGACCGCGGCCTGCGTCCCGTTGAGGAGGAACTCGCGGAACCCGGGGTTCTGCGCCTCCTGCATGCCGAGGAACGAGACGCGGATCTCGTCACCCTTCTTGGTCTTCGGGCGCTCGAGCCACTTCGAGAGCGTGTCGACGTACGACATGTCGCCGGAGATCCCGACGTAGCGGGACGCGGTCGCGAACTCGTTGAGCCGGAAGATGTTGCAGCTCTTGTTGTCCTTCGGGCACGTCGGGTCGTCGCCGAGGTTCACGAGCTTGTCGTCGGGGAGCTTCGTGTCTTTGACGACCTTCTTGCACCAGTCGACCGTCTCGGGGTCACCGAGGTACGCGAGCGCGCGGCTCACGACGAGCCACGGGGCCGGGAACCAGGCGTTGAAGGCCTTGAGGTGCGGCGCCGCGATCGGGAGGAACTGCGCCTTCTTCTCGGGGAAGAGGTAGGCGAGGTCGCCGATGTCCTGCGCGGAGAACTGGTGCTCGCGATAGGTGATCGGGTCGGCGTCGACCGGCGGCTGACGCTTCCAACCGAGGTTGTTCCCGAGGCACTTGAGCGAGGTGTCGGCTCCGCAGTTGAAGCCGATCCCCTTCTGGTCCATGCGGTTCGCGAGGTAGGGGATCGCCTCGGGATCTCCGACGTCCGCGAGGGCGAGCGCGATCTGCGCGCGGTAGTGCGGCGGGTTGGTCGTGTCTTTGAGGTACTCCTTGTACGCGCCGGCCGCGGCCGGATCGGCGAGCTCGCGGAGCTCCTCGAGGATGTAGCGACCGCGCGACTCGAGGTCCGGCACGTCGTGCGGGACGACCTTGAGCGCGTAGACCAGGCCGGCGCCGCCGATGCCGTTCTTCAGGGCGTCGATGTAGCGCTTGCGGGCGGTCTCGTTGTCCGTCTTCTCGGCCTCGCCGAGCTTCTTCACTAGGAGCGCGCTCGCGGTCGCGTCGTTCGCCTTGGCGATGCCGACCGAGGCGGACGAGGAGACCTCGATGTCCTTGTCGTTGAGGAGCTCGACGAGGGTCGGGACGTCGTCCTTCGTGGGGTTCTTCGAGAGGACGTTCGCGACGAGCTGCCGGACGCCGGCCTGAGCGTCCTTCGAGAAGCTGCGGAAGGTCGCGATGTCGGTGAGCTCGACGAGCTCTTCCGGATCGAAGGACGACGAACCGTCGACGCTCTTCGCCGACCCCATCACGTCCTTCTTGTAGATCTCGAACAGCTTCTTGAAGCTGTCCTTGTCGCGCATGTAGACGAGCGCGGCGGCGATCTGCGGCTGGTTCGCGCTGGTCGCGCCTTCGAGCTTCTTCTGCAGGGCGCCCTTCGCGGGCTGGATGTCCTCCCGCGGGAACTCGAGCAGAGCCATCGAGAGGAGACGGATCGTCGCCGGATCCGACGCGTCGCCGATCATCTTGAGGAAGCGCGGCAGGCTCTCCTTGTCGCGGAGCCGGGCGAGCTGGAAGATCGCCTCCTGCCTCATGCGTTCGGCCGAGCTCGGGCTGTCGAGGACCTTCCGCCACTCGGCCACCTGCTCGGGGACCGGCATGACCAGGACTTTCGAGACCTGTGCCTGCACTTCCTCGGGACGCAGCGTCGTGTCCGCCGCCTTCTTCCCGAAGTAGACGAAGGCTCCGATCAGGCCCGCGACCGCAATCCCGCCGACAATCATTGCGGGCTTGGCCCGGCCGCCCTTGAAATCTGCTTCGTCGCTCATGGATTCGCGGCGGATGCTAACGACCCGATGCATCTCGCGTCCAGCGGCGGTCTACGGTCTACGGTCCACGGTGTACGGTTCCAGAGCGGGGCACGCCCGTCTCTGCACCGAGCGTCTCGTTCAGGCTCCGACTCTCGGGACCGTCGACCCTCGACCGTCGGCCGCGCGGGTGCCGGTCGAGTCCGTCCGAGTGAGGCCTTCCGTCCTCAGCGCCTGGGTAGCAACCGACGTGCCCACGGTGTTCTCCGAGGATTCCGGGGGTGGCCAAAGCCGCGAGACGGCACGTGATTTGGTGCGTGGCATCCGAGGGCGCCGGGGCCTAAGGTCGCCTCATGGGGCGCGCGATCATCGTCGGCGACGTGCACGGATGCTCGGCAGAGCTGCGTGCGCTGCTCGACCGCCTCGCACCCGTCGAAGGGGACACCCTCGTCTTCGTGGGTGACCTCGTCGCCCGCGGTCCCGACTCGCTCGGTGTGCTCGATGTCGTGCGCGAGAGCAAAGGACTGATCGTCCGCGGCAACCACGAGGACCGACTCCTCGCGTGGCATCGCGCCATGCTCGCGCGGGCCCGGGGCGAGTTCGCGCTCGCTCCGGATCTCGGCCGGCTGCACCACGAAGTCGCGCATTCCATGCGCACCGAGGACTGGGAGCTCCTCGAGCAGACACCGGTCACCCACTTCCTGCAGCCGAACAAGACGCTCGTCGTCCACGCGGGGCTCGTTCCGGGGATCCCGATCGAGCAGCAGGATCCGGCCACGATGATGCGCATCCGCTCGGTCGGCGATCGCGGCGAAGCGCGCGACCACGGCGGCGCGACCCCCTGGGGCGCCCGCTACGTCGGCCCTCCGCACGTGGTCTTCGGCCACGCGGCCTCCCTCGAGGCGCAGCTCCACCCGTTCGCGACAGCATCGACACCGGCTGCGTCTACGGCGGCTACCTCACGGCGATGGTCCTCCACGACGGCGAAGAGCCGCCGCCCGTTGCCGAGCGCCGCGAGGTCCTCGTCTCGGTGCCTGCGCGCCGGCGCTACTTCGACGGCGGCGTCGGCGTCGGAGGCCGCGCGATGATCGGCGAGCAGGTTCGCATCTCCGCCCACGGTCCGGGACCGCACGCGGCCCGCCGGCGTTATCCGCGCGAGCCCCGCCGCGACGAGGTCGCCGCACAGGCTTCGTCGATGGCCCCGCGCGCACGCACGGCAGGCGGTCGCGGCCGCGGCTGATCGTCCGTGAGCGTGCGCATGCGCATCGAGCAACGGCGCCGCGTGTCCTGCGGCCCCCTCGCCTTCATGCCCGAGGGCACCCTCGCCCGCGTCCCGATCATCCCGGGCTTCGTCATCGTCGACGACGAGATCGGCACCGCGATGGTGAGGAGCGCCCTCGTCGCGCGCAAGAACGGCCGCGTGTACGCCTACGCGAACATCTGCCGCCACGTCCCCCTGACCCTCGATCTCGGAGACGGCGACGTGGCCTCCGCGGACCGCAAGGTGTTCCTCTGCCACCACCACGGCGCGCGCTACCGAATCGAAGACGGCAAGTGCGAGTACGGCCCGTGCGACGGGGACTCGCTCTTCGCGCTCGAGGTGGAGGAGATCGACGGGGAGGTCTTCGTGGTGGTGCCGGACACGGGCGCGACGCGCGCGCTATGACTTGCGTCGCGCGTACGCGAGGGAGATCGCGGTGAGGACCAGCAGCGCCAGGGAGTCCGTCGGAGCTCCGCGGCGGGGGGTCGTGGTGCAGCCGCCGGAGTCTTCGGTGACGGGCGGGCTCGCGACGCAGCGGTTCGCGTCGCAGAGGGCGCCCGAGATGCACTCGTCGCTCGACGCGCAGCTCTCGCGGCACGTGCCGCTCGCCGCGCACTTGAAGGGGGCACAGTCGGTCTTGTCCTTGCCGTCGGCGGAGGTGACCGTGTGATCTCCGTCGCAGATGCCGGCGTTGATGCACTCACCGGACTTGCTGCAGATGGAACCGGTCGCGCAGTCGGTGTCGGCGGCGCAGACCGTCTTGCAGGTGTCGGTTCCACACACGTAGGGCTTGCAGCTCTTCGTCTCGGCGGTGGGGCAGCTCCCCTTGCCGTCGCATACTGCAGCGATCGTCGCGACGCCGTCGCCGCACCCCTTGGCGCGGCACGCGACCGCGGAGGTTGCGAAGCCGAGGCATTGGCTCGGCTCGACGCCGTCGCAGCGGGCCGCCGCGCATGGATTGGCCGCGGTGCCGGTCGCGCACTTCGGGCGCGCACCATGCGGCTCGCCCACGATCGGGAAGCAGGTCCCCTTCGCGCTCGCGACGTCGCACGCCTCGCACTGACCGTCGCACGGACGGTTGCAGCACACGCCGTCGACGCACGCCTTGCTCGCGCACTGCGTGGTGATCGTGCACGACTCTCCGGGGAGGAGCGCCTTCACGCACTGCCCCTTCGCGGCATCGCAGAAGGCGGCGACGGCAGCGCATTCCGCGTCGCTGAAGCACGTCGTCACGCACCCCTCGGTTGCCGTGCAGCGGCCGGGGAAGCAGTCGGCCGGTGCCCCCGCCGGCTCGCAGTCGCCGAGGCCGTTGCAGGTCTCACCGGTCGCCTTGTTGTCGGTGCAGGTGATGGCGCTCACGCCACACTTCGACCCCTTCTTGTAGAAGCGGCACGCCCCGCTCCCGTTGCAGAAGCCGTCGGTCTTGCACGAGGTCGCCGTGACCGTGCGCGCGTCGGCGCAGTCGTTCCGCGGATCGACGCCGTCGGCCGCGTCGCCGCACTTCCCGTCCGCGATCCCCGACGCCTTGTTCGCCGCCTTGCACGAGCGGCAGGGGCCGGTGCAGGAGTTCTCGCAGCAGACGCCGTCGACGCAGAAGCCGCTGTCGCACGGGGAGCAGCCGCCGCTCGGGCAGTCGTTGGTCACCGAGCACGCGCCGCCCACCGCCTTCTTCGTCTTGCACGTGCCGTCGCTCGCGCAGTAGTGGCCCGTCGCGCAGTCGACGTCGGCCGCGCAGCTCGTGGGACAGCTCGCGGCCCCGCCACAGAGGTACGCTCCGCACGACGGCTCGCCGCTCGCCTTCGCGGACTTTGCGAGCGCCGTGCACGTCCCGTCGACGCTCGCGCCCTTCAGCTTGGCGCAGGTGTCGCACGCGCCGACGCACGCGGTGTCGCAACAGAACCCGTCCGCGCAGTTCCCGCTGGTGCACGACGCCGCGCCGGTCGCCGCGCACGACTGACCGTTGTCGAGCTTGCAGGCGCCGGCGCCGTCGCACGTGCTCGTCGTCGGCGTGCAGGAGTCGACGTCCTTCGTGCCGGCCGTGACGTTCGCGCAGACGCCGGGGCTCGTCGCGAGATCGCAGCGCTGACACGTTCCGCAGCTCGCCGCTTCGCAGCACGTGCCGTCGACGCAATAGCCGGTGTCGCACTGCGACCCCGTCGTGCAGGTTCCGCCGCGACGATAGAAGGACCACGTCTTGCCGCTCAGCGTGCCGCCGGTCTTCGAGCCGCCGGCGAGCAAGGCGCGGCCGCTCGGGACGTCGTAGGCCATCGGCGCATCGGCGAGCGCGCCGGGCGCGCAGGCCGGCAACCCGGCGCTCACTCCGCAGTACGCCTTCCACGCGACGCCGTCCCACTGCCAGGTGTCGTCGTGACGCGCGCCAGCGGCGCCGAAGCCGCCGTACATCAGCACCTTGGCGCGCGCGCGGTCGTAGGTCATCGAGTGGCCGTAGCGCGCTGCGAAGGGGCACGTCGGCATCGCGGTGGTGGGGCAGATCTTCTTCCAGGCGTTGCCCGTGTCGGAGTCGATGAACGCTGTGTCGTACTCCCACATGTCCGCGATCAGCGCGCCGCTCTGATCGGCGCCGCCGACCATCACCACGCGCTTGCGCGCA
>JBKJQC010000058.1:0-20895 GCA_046593995.1 Polyangiales bacterium | reverse complement strand
GTCGCACGGCCCGGGCTCGGCGGGCCGTGCGACGCCGCGCCACCGTCTCGCGCCGCGACGGGCCCACCTCCGGCGAAGCAGACCCAGAACCATCACGCGGAAGCCACCGGGCCCGCGCTCCATAGCCCGCTCCCTGCACTGGTCCCGATGTCCCGATGACGCGGATTCCTGCAGATGGAGTGGTCGATGAAGCTTTCCTACCAGTTGATCAGTGCGTTCGCACGCGCGTACGAAAACGGCGAGCTCACCCGCGACGAAGCAATCCGCCGCGCGCTCGCCAACACCGAGCCCGAGGACGCGAACGTTCACGCGTTCCTCGCGCGACGTTTCTACGAGAGCGATCGGACCGTCGCGATCTCCCGCGGCGAGCCCGCGCCGCTCTTGGACTGCTGGGTCCTCGGCGTCGAGCGGAACGGCGCCGATCGTTCGCCACAGCCGCGTGGGCTCGTGCTCGCCGGCGAGGCCGCAGCCCATGTGCGCCGCACCGCTGGCGCCCTCATGAGGGCGGTGCAGCGCAAGGCGTCCAACCTTCAGGAAGAAGGGAGGCCGCATGAGCACTTTCGGATCTACGGCGTTCTGATCGCTCGGCGCGCAGAGGGTGGCTGGCGCTTCGAGATCGACCACCCGCGCGTGGAGGGCGAGTCGTGACCGCCGCCGACACCGACGTCCTCACGGTCGACGAGCTCGCATCGCTGCTTCGAGTCAACCGAAAGACCTGCTACGCGGCGATAGGCCGCGGCGAGATCCCCGGTGCGCGGCGCATTGGAACGACGATCCGCATCTCGCGTTCGAGGGTGATGCGCTGGCTCGAGGAGGGCGGCGCCGGCGCTCGGAGGGAAGCGCGATGAGCGTTCGCCAAGTTACACGTTGCGACGGGCGTCTGCAGCGCGTCCGCACGTTCTGGATGATCGACATCGACTTCGAGCACCCCGATGGTCGTCGCGAGCGTCTGCGCAAAGTGTCGCCCATCCAGACCAGGCGCGGCGCGGAGGAGTACGAGCGGCGACTGCGCGCCGAACTATTGAATCCGAAGCGCGGCTCGGCGCCCGCGCCGGTATTCGGTGAGTTCGTCGAGAAGCGGTGGCTCCCCACCTATCCGGTCGCGGCCGGCAACCGCAAGAGCACGATCGAGGAGAAGGAGGGACACCTCAAGCGCTACTTGAAGCCTGCCTTCGCGACGGTCCGTCTCGACCAGATCTGCGGCGAGCGGCTGGACCGCTTCTTCGCCGACCTCGCGGCGCGCATTGGCCCGAAGACCCGAAAGAACGTCCGCGCAACGCTGCGTCGCATCCTCGCGTCAGCGGTCGAATGGGGGCTGCTCGACGCGCTTCCGAAGATCCCGGCGGTCAAGGTGCCGGAGCCGAGCTTCGATTTCCTCTCCGTCGCGGAAGCGAGGGCACTGGTGGCCGCTGCGCGCGATTCGATCGAGTGCGCTCTCTTCCTCTTCGCCCTCCACACCGGCGCGCGCGCGGGCGAATTGCTCGCCCTCCAATGGCGCGACATCGATCTCGCCGCCCGCCTGATCGTCATCCGCCGTTCCTCCGTGCGCGGTGTCGTCGGGCCGACCAAGTCCGGAAGGGAGCGTAAGGTACCGACCACGACGACCTTGCGGTGCGCGCTCGAGGCCATCCGGCACCGCCGCAGTGCGAACGTTTTCTGCAAGGCAGCGGGCGAGCCGTTCACGATTTGGATGCTGCACTACCGATTGCGACGAGCGCTCGAGCGCGCCGGGATTCGCCGAGTCCGCTTGCACGACCTTCGTCACACGTTCGCGTCGCACCTCGTGAGCGAAGCCGTGCCGATCCGGCAGGTGCAGGAGTGGCTTGGTCACAGCTCGATCACGATGACGATGCGGTATTCGCACCTCGCGCCGGGCAACGGTGCGGAGCTCATCGAGCGCCTGGATCGACTCCCCCGCGCTTAGCGGCGCCTTCGATCTGATCCACCCGCCGGCGCCTTTCTGATCCACCGCGCCGGCGGCGCTCTAGTTTAGTGATCCACCTCGCGTTCGCCGAGAAGGCGCCGGTCGATGCGCGCTGGCCGACGTTCGTGCATGGCGAGGACGCGACGGCTCGTCCCGAGCCTCTCCGTCCGCGGCTCGTCCCGAGCCTCTCCGTCCGCGGCTCGTCCGCGCGTGCCCAGCAGCGAGTCGAAGCGACGCCCTTCGTCGAGACGGCATGGCAGATGTCGCTCATCAACACGGAGGCGTTCGCCATCACCGCGGTCACGACGGAGATCGTGAAGATGCTCACGCGTCGCGCTCTGGTTCAACGAATCGGGATTCGAAGGTGACGCAGGCCCTTCGCGTTCGGCTCCGGCAGGTGGCCCGCGGCGATGTTGACCTGCACGCTGGGGAGGAGGAGCTCGGGCGCGCGCAACGTGGTGTCACGGCGGTGGCGGAACGCCACGAAGGCCGACTCGCTCGTGTCCTCGCGCAGTTGGACGTTTGCGCGCTTCGCGCGTCCGACGGTCGTCTCGAACGCGATCGGTCGGCCGTTCGGTTGATAATCGTGCCCCACGAACACGCGCGTCTCGTCGGGCAACCGGTACAGCACGTCATGCACCGAGTGGTACAGAGCCGCCGCGCTGCCCCCGGGGAAGTCGGTGCGTCCGGTGCCGTAGTCGTCCATGAACAGCGCGTCGCCGGTGAAGACGGCGTCCCCTACGAGATACGAGAGGCACGCCGGGGTGTGACCTGGCGTCGCGAGCACGGTGATGGCGAGCGACCCCGCCCGCAGCTCCTCGCGATCCGTGAGCAAGCGATCGAACTGGCTGCCGTCCGCCCGGAACGAGACGCCGAGGTCGAAGGTGTCGCGGAAGATCTCTTGCACCTCGGTGATGCGCGCTCCGATGGCGACGCGCGCTTCGAGGCGACGCTTCACGATCTGCGATGCGCTCAGGTGATCTGCGTGCGCATGGGTCTCGAGCACCCAGTGGACGCGCATATCATGCGCTTTCACGTACTCGAGCACCCGGTCGACGGAGGCGGTGCTCGTCTGCGAGGAGGCCGGGTCGTAGTCGAGCACGGGATCGATCACGACTGCGTCACGCGTCGATTCGTCATGGACGACGTAAGTCAGCGTGTAGGTCGCCCGGTCATGGAATTGTTGCACCCTCATTCTCGGTGAGAGCCGACGAAGAGCGAGGACGGTTCGACGCGCGCGGAGCTCGCTCGCCCAGCGGCGTGGGCGAGGGCGCGACGTTCATGATGATGTTTGCCCGCGATGATCGCCTGACCGACTCACCGGTGCGACGCGGTCGTGCGGTCGAGGCCCACGTCACGGTACGACTCGGCGTCTTCCACGGGCTCGAGGTGCGTGAACACCGTCGCGACGCCGAGCGTCGCTCGGATGCGCGACTCGATCTCCTCGGCCAGGTCGTGCGCCTCTTTGACGCTCCACGCGCCCGGGACCAGCACGTGCACCGTGACGAAGCGGCGCTTCCCCGCTTCGCGCGTCCAGAGCGCGTGCCAGCGGACACCGCGGTCGGCATAGCCGTCGAGGAGCGCGATCACCTTCTCCCGCTCCTCCTTTGGGATCGCTGTGTCGAGCAGACCCCGGATGCTCCGGCGCATGAGGACGACCCCGTTGCGGACGATCCACACCCCGACCGCGATCGCGATCAGCGGATCGAGCCACCACCACCCGGTGAGGGCGACTGCGAGCACGCCGAGGACGACCCCCGCTGACGTCCAGACGTCGGTCATGAGGTGATGACCGTCGGCTTCGAGTGCGATCGAGCGCTCTCTCCGCCCGACGCGCAAGAGCACCCGCGCGACGGCGAGGTTCACGACCGAAGCCGCGAACGACATGACGAGGCCGATGGAGACGCGCTCGAGCGGCCGCGGTGCGAAGAGGCGCACCCCCGCGGTCACGATGATGGCGAGCGCCGCGACGATGATCAGCATCCCTTCGGTGCCGCTCGAGAAGTACTCGGCCTTGCCGTGGCCGAAGGCATGCTCCTCGTCGGCGGGCTGCGTCGCGACCGTGAGCGCGATCAGCGCGACGATCGCCGCGACGAGGTTCACGATCGACTCGAGCGCGTCCGACAGTAGTCCGACCGAACCAGTCAGCGCCCAAGCGGTCGCCTTGAGCACGATCGTCACGACCGCAGCAGCGATCGACAGCCAGGCAAATCGCGTCAGGCGTCGCTCCAACGTCACTCCTCTGAATCCCGCACCCTCCTCGGGGAGGAACGCGCGCTCGATGGTACTGCGATCCGCCTATGCCCCGCGTTCCGCTGCTCGCGCCACCGAAGCACGTCCTCCACGGCACGCCGCGGCGTCGCGCGCGCTTCCGTCGCGGGGTAACCGATGCGGAGGAGCAGCTGGGGGCTACCGTCGACCCCCACCTGCTCCGCGACACGTGCGCGCAGACTCGGGATCTCGATCGGCTGGTTCAGAAACGAGGCTGCGAGCTGCAGCGTCGTTGCGCGCAGGAGGACGCGGCTCAACGCCTCACCCGCTGCGAGCCAGTCGCGCGGCCCGTCGCCCATCGTGCCGAGGACTGCGAGCAGCGGCGCGCCCTCGGCGAGCTCATGATCCTTTGCCGCCTGCCCGTCGCCACGGTCGAAGGTCCGCACGATCAACGGACCGAGGTGCGCCGCGAGGTCCGAGAGGCCTTGCGCGTACCCCGGCATGCCGTCGCTACCCTCGTCGCTGTTCGGACGGAGCCATCGCGCGAGCTCACTGCGAAACGCGTGGTCGTGCCACTGCAGGCGGTCGGCCTCGGCGATGACATCTGCCATCGCGTGACGATGCTCGACGCCGAGAACCGC
Source organism: Polyangiales bacterium (assembly GCA_046593995.1). Lineage (GTDB taxonomy): Bacteria > Myxococcota_A > Polyangia > Polyangiales > JADJMO01 > JALHOE01. The sequence continues at coordinate 16,119 of JBKJQC010000058.1, read as the reverse complement.
AACGAGCCATGCACCATCGTCGTCGGCGGCCTCTCGCAGCGCGAGGACGACCTGCGGGGGTACCGGCTTCGGATGGAACGCGAAGCGGTTCGTGGCTCGTCGGTCGATCGCGCTCGAGAATGCGACGATGTCGTCGCTCGGCACCACGCGCGGACCGAGCTCGATGCGCGCGAGGAGGTCTGGCGTCGCGGGCTCCGGAAGGACCGCCACCAGCGGCGTGTAGCCGCTGCGTGCGATGGCGACGCGCAGGTGGTGGAGCGCCGCACCGCAGCTGATGACCAGCTCGCGGCCTTCGGGGTCGACCACCGGGAGCGCGCGTGAGCGGTCGGCCCACAGCTCACAGGTCGGGCCAACGATGCGAAGGACCCACGGCTGGGTGTTGTACGACGACGGCGCCTGCACAGCGTGACGGACCGCCAGTCGGAGCAGCGTCGCGTCGAGCTCCTGCGCGGTGCTCGAGGTGATTCGTCGGTTCGGTGGTCTCGATGGTGGTCATCTTCGGTTCCCTCGTGTGTTTGCGCGTCGCAGGGCGTCGGTCGCGGCCGCGAAGAGCTCGGTGGCGACCTCGACGAGCACGAGCGTCGCGAGCAACGCGACCAGTCTCGACGCCGGTGCGCGAGGCCACGCAACGCAGTCAGCAACGCGCGCGCCAGGTGACCTCACTGCGGTAGACGTCGTGGTCGCTGCGAGCGCAGCTTCGAGGGCGCAGCAGGTGCGCTTCGGAGTGCACCACCTGCAGCGCGCCTGGCCCAGCGCCGGACGGCGTCCTTCACTTTCGCTTGCACGGCTGAGGGAATCGGCCCCGCCGCATTCAGGCGACACGCGGCGAGCGCGGTGCGTAGGGTGTCGCAGGTCGCTTCGCACGACGGGCAACCGGCGAGGTGCCGCTGCATGTCGGCGCAATCGGCCTCCGCGAGCTCGCCCTCGAGCTTGTGCGAGAACGCGGCGACGATGTCCGGGCAGTCCGGACGCGGCGGCGGATCGAGGGCCGCGCGCAGCTCTTCGCGCAAGAGCGCCCGCGCGCGGTGGAGGCGGCTCTTGAGAGCTTCGACGCCGATGTCGAGCGAGACGGCCGCCTCCTTGGCGGAGAGCCCCTCGATGTCGCGCAGCTCGATGACCTCGCGGAGCTGCAACGGAAGGCGATCGAGCGCGGTGTTCACGCGCGCGTGAAGGTCGCGCGACAAGGCGGCGTCCTCGGGAGAGCCGCGCTCGTCGATGGGCTCCGGCGCGTCGTCGGCGCGCACGAAGGGTTGATTCTTCAGGCCCCGACGTCGGCGCGCGCAGGCGGTGCGTGCGAGCGTGAACACCCAGCTCGTGAGCGAAGAGCGCCCTTCGAACGTCGGAAGCTTGTGCGCGATGTCGAGCAGCGTGTCCTGCAGCACGTCGTCGGCGTCGTCCGGATGACGACACATGCGCATGCCGAAGCGATGCACTGCCGGGGCCACCTCGGCGAGGAGCTGCTCCATCGCGATCGCATCGCCGCTGCGCGCGCGGTCGAGGATCACGTCGTCCACCTCCGCAGCGTAGCGCGGTAGAGGAAGATGGAAGCGAGCATCGCCGCGACGAACACGAGCGTGCCGGGCGCGCCGGCCACGGAAGAGACGACCGCGGGACCGGGGCACAGACCAGAGAGCCCCCAACCCACGCCGAACAACGCGGCGCCGACGACGAGGCGCGCATCGATGTCGGTCTGCAGCGGGAGCTCGAACCGCGGCGCAAGTCGCGGGGCTCCTCCGCGTGCCGCGCGACGCGCAAACACGAAGTGCGCTGCGATGGCACCGCCCATGACGAACGCGAGGCTCGGATCCCAGCGTCCGAAGAGGTCGAGGAAGCCGATGACCTTCGCCGGTTGCGTCATGCCGGAGATGCCGAGGCCGAGCGCAAACACCAGACCAGAAAGGAACGAGACGAGCAGGAATTTCACGACACACCTCCCGCGCGTGACAGCGCCACGGCGATCACGCCGGTCGTGATGAACGTGATCGTCGCGGCGAGCGAGCGCGCCGAGAGCCGGCTCAGCCCGCACACGCCGTGGCCGCTCGTGCATCCGTTGCCGAGCTGGCTACCGACGCCGACGAGGACCCCAGCGATCGCAAGCGTGACGAAAGATCGCCCGGGCAGCGGACCGAACGCGCTCGGCAGCAGCACGAGCAGCACGAGGCCTCCGACGAGCAGGCCGAGCACGAAGCTGCCGCGCCATCCGATCTGGTCTCGGCGTGGCGGGTAGAGCCCGCCGAGGATCCCGCTGATACCAGCGATCCTGCCGCCGAGGACGAGCAGGAGCGACGCTGCGATGCCGATGAGGGCACCGCCGAGGGTCGAGCTGATGGGGGTGAAGGTCGTCATGTCTCACCAGAGATGACGACTCGATTCGTCTTCGTCGACCGCTAAATCGAGCGTGAACCCTTTTCGTTCCTCGCTGGCTCCCACCTTCGCGATGCTCATTCTCGGTGCAGCCCTGGCGGTTCTGATCGGCGCGACGCTCGGTCTCCTCGGCGGAGGTGGGTCGACGTTGACGTTGCCGCTGCTCGTGTACGTGCTGCGCGTGGAGCCGCGCGCGGCGATCGCGACCTCGCTCATCGTGGTGGGCGTGACGAGCGTGTTCGCGCTCGTGCCGCACGTGCGCGCGCGGCGGGTGGATTGGGTGATCGGAACGACCGTCGGACTGTTCGGGATGGCGGGAGCCGCGCTCGGTGCACGTGTCGCGCACCACCTACCGCCGACCCTCCTGCTCCTCGGCTTCGCATTGCTCATGATCTCTACCGCGGCCCGCATGCTCTTCGGTGCAGCCGCGCCGCCAAGGAGCCGACGCGCCGGTCACGTGACGCACGCATCGATCGGCGTGTGCGTCGGCGTACTGGCGGGCCTGTTCGGCGCGGGCGGCGGGTTCCTCATCGTCCCCGCGCTCGTCGCCTTCGCGGGCCTCGCCATGCGCGAAGCGATCGCCACGTCGCTGCTCGCGATCGCGATGCAGGCGTTCGCGGGCTTCGCGGCGCACGCCGGTCACGTAAACCTCGACGCGCGACTGATCGTCACGATCACGGTCGCGACTTCGGTGGGCGCACTTCTCGGAGCGCGCGCGGTAGGGAAGGTCGACGTGGAGGTGCTGCGACGCGGCTTCGGGGCGTTGCTCCTCTCGACGGGGATCGCGATGACACTGATGCAGATCCCGCGTCCGCTGCTGCATCGACCAGAGGTCCCGGTGCTCGCGCTGGCGCTCGCGGCCGCCGCGCTCGCTGCCTTCCTCGGACGCGCGCGCACGCGATAGGCGCTCTGGCGATGCGCGCTGCGGGCCGCGGCGGCGTTCGTCGGCACGAGGGATCGCACCACGATGGCGGTTCCGTCGCCCGCGACGCACGGCGCCGCCGGCGCATGGATCAGCTCACCGCGGGATCGAGCGGCGACATGCCTCTCGGCTGCTGGGCATCCAGGACGAAGCTCTGGACGTACGGATCCGCGCTGTCGCGAAACAACCGCGGCGGCCCCTCCAGGACGACGCGTCCGTCTTGAATCATCGCCAGACGGTCCGACACCGTGAATGCGGTGTGCATGTCGTGGGTCACCACGATCGACGTCACGCGCATGGTCGCGTTGATGTCGCGAATGACCTCCGCGATGCGGGCGGCACTCGGAGGATCGAGGCCGGTCGTCGGCTCGTCGTAGAGCATGACCTCGGGCATCAGCGCGATGGTCCGTGCGAGCGCGACGCGCTTCTTCATGCCACCGGAGAGCTCGGCGGGCGTGAGTCGCTCGGTGCCGGGGAGGCCGACCATCTCGAGGACCTTTTCCACGCGATCCGCGATCTCGGCGCGATGGCCGCGCCCCGGCAAGTGCTCCGCGAGACCGTACGCCACGTTCTCCGCGACGCTCATCGAGTCGAACAGCGCGGAGCCCTGGAAAAGCATCCCGATCCGACCTCGGATCGACGTGAAGGCCGCTTCGTCGAGCTCGGTCACCTCGATCCCATCGAAGAGGATGGAGCCAACGTCGGGCCGAAGCAGGCCGATGAGCATCTTGAGCAACACGCTCTTGCCGACGCCCGAGCCTCCGAGCACGGTCAGGGTCTCACCGCGCGCGACGTCGAGGTCCAGGCCCGCGAACACCACCTTCGCACCGAACGCCTTGTGCAAACCTCGAAACCGGATCAACGCGTCCATCCACCGTGGCGCAGCATGTCTCGTGCCCGACGGCTCAGCGGGGCACGCGCTCCTCCGGGTCCTGCAGGAGAGCGAGGGCGTCGTCGTCGCGTGGACGCCGCTCCTCGAGGTCGCCGACACCAGCGATTGGAGGTCGTGGCGAATGCTCACCGCCGACGCGCTGCGCGTGAAGCTCGGAGCCATCACCGCGCTCGAGCGCCGGGGAAGAGCCCCGACTCTCGCATCAGCGTGTCCCCCTTGCGCTGCACGTCTCGCACCGACTTTGCGTGATGCACCGCGAGAAACGGGGCGCCGTCAGTGAGCTCCGGTGCCGAGCGATCGATGCGGTCGATGCGGCAGGTTCTTGCGGAACGTCTGCAGCGCGTCGCGGAGGTCGTGCAGCGCGGTCTTGGTCACGGCAGACACCTCGGTCTCGACGCGCTTGTCGAACGAGTAGTGATGGCCACGACCCACCGTCGAGGCGCACCAGGTGCGGAACGGCGCGCAGCTGTCGCGTCAGGTCGAATGCCGAACTGGCCAATTCGTCGTGCGTCGCGACATGACGTCTCGCGCGCTTGAATCACGCGGCCATCGTGCGCATCGACACTTGCCATGAGCGCTCGAACCGCCGTCGTCCTCGCCACCGCCCTCACCGTCGCGAGCTCTGCCAGCGCTGCTGGCAACACGCGCTACGACGTCCATGGCCCGGTGCACGTGCGCCTGACCTCCGGTCTCTCGTACGACAAGACGTTCGACCCCAGGATGCGCGCGGCCATCACGGACGAGGGCGCGAAGATCCGCGTCGATCTCACGGGCGAAGACCGAAAGCCCTGCACGCTGCGCGGTCAGCGCGACGGCGCGACGATCACGTTTCCTCCGGGCCAGGTCTGCCCGCAGGACGAGCTCGACGGCGTGCTCACGAGCGGCCGCGGAACGCTGGTGGGGAACGACCTCGTCCTCGTCACCCACTGGAAGGTGGAGGGGGACGTCCGCGTCCTCTTCCGGAGGTGCACGTGAAGGGTGTCGTCGATGCGAGCCTCGCCGGGCCGCGGTCGAAGTGACGGAGGTCTCTCGCGCACCGCTCACATCACGACGCGCTCACCCTCGCTCGGCACCGATGCGATCTGGGCTTGGCGGCGCCGGCGGCGCCGAAGGACTCCCCGCGCGGCTCGCCGCGATCAAGCCGCCTGGTTCGGCTCGATCACGCGCGAGTAGTAGCCTCGGCGCTCGCGTCCTGCGAGCAGCGGTAGCGCGAAACCCGCCACCGTCAGCACCGGGCCCATCACCATGGGCAGGGCCGGGTGTGCGGGCGACATGATCACGACGTCGAGCACTCCATGGAAAACAGGCGACCGTGAGCACGCTGCCGCGGCTCGCGTTGAAGAGCCACGCCATGAGGAACGAACCGGAGAGAATGGAGAGACCCCAACCGAGCACGGCTCCGGGGCCCGTCGCCGTCATTCCCGGCGAGAACGCGAAGAACGGCAAATGCCAGCCGGCCCAGATCACGCCGACGATCAAGGGGGCTGTCAGTACGGACCGCTTGTCCTGCAGACGCGGAAGCAAGAACCCGCGCCAGCCGACTTCTTCACCGAAGCCATAACAGGTCAAGCTCGCGAGCCAGTAGACGGGGCTCGGGAGCCTCGAAAGCTCCGCGCTGCGGCCCAACGCCCGCCACGCAACGTCTCCACCGGCGAGCTGGATCGCGGACAGCGCCGCGAGCCCGAGCGCGATCGGGCCGACGATCGCCCCAGCAATCCAGAAGGCGCAACCGCGAACGCGAAACGTGCGCGCGATGAGGCGCGTGCGTGCGCCGCGGTCCGGTGACGACCACGATGACCGCCGCCAGGAGGGGACCGAGCCCACCGACCAGATGCCAGTACGGCGACGGTTGGGCGTGCACGAGACGGAGCGCCACCAGCCACAGCGGCGCCCACGCGAGCCAAGACAGGAAATAGGCGAGCGCGACGAACGCGACGAGCTTCCAGACACCATCGACGCGGCGGCCAGCGGCACGGTGACCGCCGACCCGGGTCAATCGGTCCACATTTTTTGGAGGTGCGCCGGGAGCTCGGACTCCGGCACGTTGGTAAGATCGTGCGGAAAATCACGCATGATCCGCCTGATCGGCTCGGGGAGCTCCGCCCGCAGCGTGCCGAGGAAGTGCGGCGGCGCGACGACGACGAGCTGGTCGAAGGTGTGCGCCGCGTTCGCCGCGCCGAGCTTCGAGACGAGCTGCTTCGCGAAGCGCTCGCTCTCGCGCTCTTTCAGCGAGGTCGGCTGGGCTAGCTTCGTGCTGTGCCCCGCGCCGCCGTGCCCGCCGCTGTTCTGCGCGCGTCCCTCGCCGTCGGTGACGAGGTCAGCTGCCTTCGCGCGGCCGTCAGGGTTGTCGATGTTCTCGACGAGGCTCCACGTCTCTCGCACCCGCTTGAAGATGCGCGCGCGGCTCGCATCGGCGATCATGATCCAGGTGGTCGGAGGCAACGTGGCATTCAGGTTGTTCATCATTTCGCGTCTCCCGCGCCGACGAGCGCCTGCGCGCGCTTCAGGACTTCCTTCGCAGCGTCGGGATCGTCAGCCCGAATCTCGACGCGGAACCCGTTGCCCGCGCTCTCCACGCTGGCCCGCGCCCCCTTCACGGACAGCGGGCAGAATGCCATGCCCGGCATCGCAAAACCCATCGCCGCATTTCGCGCGAGGTGACAGTCGAGCGTCCGCTGCAAGTACTCCTGCGTGAGCCCGGGCACCGCCCGCACTACGACCGAGGCGCCGGCGAGCTTCGGCGTGGTGACCTTCCCGCTGTGCGCGGTGGTCTCGAGCTTCGCCACGGAGACCAGATCGTCTCGGTGCTCGAACGGGCTCTCGTCGCGATCCGCCGTGCCGACATTGCCGCAGGCCTTCTCCTCGGCGTCGCGAAGCACTTTGGAGGCTGCGCGGTGATCGGCGGCCATCTTTCCGTGCGCTTCGGCTTCCTTTTGGTGCGCAGCTGTCGGGTTCATCGAAGACGTCCAGCACGGGTTGCCCGACTTGGCCGCGATGGCGTCGCACTCGGTCTTCGGCGCCGAGGCGCTCGGGCTGTACGACGAAGCGTGCGCCGAGGCCTCGGCATCGTGCTTCTTCGCCTCCTGATCGTGCTGCTCGGCGCTCATGTCGTGCGGGCGAGCGCCGGGCGTGGTCGAGGCGCAGGCGCCGAAGAGGACAGTGCCGAGGACGACGAAGAGATGGCGGTGCATACCGCGAACGTGAGCAACTACGGGGCCCCGGACGCCGAGGCGATCAAAACGCAACTCCTGCGCGGTCGCGCGTCCACTGCAGGCCCGTCTGCGCTGCGCCACGAGCTCGAGGTCGGCAGTGACGGCGCGCAAGTTGCTCTTGCGTGCGGCATGCGATCTCGCCGGCTTCATCGGGTCTGCGTCGCCGCGGTCGCCGTCGCGTTCTCGCTGTGGGCCGAGAACGTCGTCGCCGCGGAAGCCGTTGCGCCCTTGCCCTCGCCCCTGCGCGCAGACGACGTCGTCGCATTCGCGAAAGGACACCGAGCCGAAATCTCCGCGGCCAAGGCGAAGGCCGGCGCGCTCGCGGAGACGCCGAAGTTCGTCTCCGCGCTCCCGGATCCGATGGTGATGGTCTCGCTCGATCACCTCCCGATCAGGCTGATGGGCGCGGACGCGAGCCTGCTCGTGCAGCAAGACTTTCCGCTCTCCGGCGTGCTCGGGAAGAAGAAGCTCGCAGCCGAGTCGGACGCGAAGGCGGCGGGTGCGGACGTCGAACGCATCGCGCTCGACGTCGAGCGCGACGCGCTGCTCGCGTACCTGATGGTCGTCGAACGCGAGCGCATGATCGCCGTGCTCGACGAGCAGCTCACGGTCGCGAAGCAGGTCGTCGAGGCGACGTTGGTGCGGCTCGAAGGAGGCAGCGGTAACCCGGGCGACGTCGTTCGCGCGCGACTCGACGTAGCTCGGCTGACCGGCGAGCGATCCGCCGTCGAGGCCGAGCTGATCGCGGGCCAAGGAATGCTCAACGCCACGCTCGGGAGGACCGTCGACGCCTCCATACCGAAGACGTCGCTGACGCTCCCGTCGGGAGATCCGCCGGATGTGCCGAAGCTCGTGAAGCTCGCGATCGAGCGGCGGCCCGAGCTCGCGGTGATGAAGTTCCGGCTCGAGAAGTCTCAGGCCGACGTCTCCGTGATGCAGGCGATGTATACGCCGATGGCGTTCGTGCGAACGGGCCCGTCGTACACGATGGCGGAGGGACCGGGCCTGATGCTGATGATTGGGTTCAGCGTCCCCCTCTGGCGCGAGAAGCTGTCCGCCGGAGTGTCCGAGGCGAAGCAGATGTCGACGATGGTCGACGCCGAGCTCGAGGCGATGCGGAAGATGATCGAGGGCGAGGTCGCGAGCGCACGCGGCGGGGTGGTCGCGTCGCGCATCCGCTTCGAGACGGCGCGCGACAAGCTCGTCCCGATCGCGAAGCAGGCGGTGTCGCTCCAGTTCGCGAGCTACGCGACCGGACAGTCGCCGCTGGTGTCGGTGCTCGACGCGTTCACGATGCTCCGCATGACGCGCATGGAGGAGGTCGTGGCCGAGATTCGACTCGCGGCAGCGTGGGTGCGCATGGGCCGCGCGGTCGGCGTCGCGCGGATCGGGATGCCGTCATGACGGGAATCAAGCTCATCGCGCTGGCGATGGCGCTCGGCGGGATCGAGGGGAAGTCCTCCCCGCAAGTCGACCACGCCGCGCACGCCGCAAAACCCGCTGCGCCCGCCGGATCGATCGCCTCGTCCGAGCATGCGGAACACGACCCCAATGCGCCTCCGACCGGCTACGCGCCCATCGCCATCGACGCCTCGCGCGTGGGGCCGCTCGGCCTCGCGAGCGTGGTCATCGAGGAGCGCGACTTCACGAAGAAGCTGCGTACAGTCGGCGTCGTTGCGCTCGACGAGACGAAAACGTCGCACGTGCACGCGAAGGTCAAAGGCTTCATCGAGGCGATCCCTGCCGACTTCGTGGGAAAGAGCGTGAAGCGCGGCGCGGTGCTCGCGGCGGTCTACAGTCAGGCGGTCCTCGCCGCGCAGCTCGAGCACCTCTCGCTCCTGAAGCAGCCGCGCCTGGTGCTTCCTGACGACGACATCGTGAGCGCGCAAGACGTGTCGTGGAAGCGCGTGATCGACGCTTCGCGCCGTCGTCTGCTCCTGTGGGACGTGCCGAAAGCGCAGATCGATCGGCTCGAGGCCACGCTCGAGCCGCAGCGCACCTACCCGATTACGGCGCCGCGGTCGGGAACGCTGGTCGCGAAGCAAGCCGTCCTCGGCAACTACGTCGAGCCGGGCGTGGAGCTGTTCACGATCTCGGACCTGTCGAATCTCTGGGTCTTGATCGACGTCTACGAAGCGGACGTCGCGCACGTGGCGATCGGCCACCATGTGAAGCTCGACGTCGCAGGCGTCGCAGACACGCTCCACGCGAAGGTGACGTTCGTCTCGCCGACGATCGAGGAGTCGACGCGGACGCTCAAGGTACGACTCGACGTGCGAAACACGTCCGGCGCGCTCAGACCCGGCGCCTTCGCGACGGCGGAGATGAGCTTGCCGTTCGGGCGCGGGATCGCCGTGCCGGAGACCGCGGTGGTCCACACGGGCAAACGAAACATCGTCTTCATCGTGCATCGGCTCGCGGACGGCGGTGTACACGTCGTGCCGCGCGAGATCGCGATCGGTGCGCAGGTCGATGGCTACTATCACGTCACCGCAGGCGTCACCGTCGGCGAGGCCGTCGCGACCGGCGCGCAGTTCCTGATCGATTCCGAGAGCCGCTTGACGGCGACTGCCGGGAATCCTTCGGGAGCGCACGGTGGCCACTGAGCCGAAGCTCGGGCTCATCGCGCGCATCATCGACTTCTCCGGGCGAAAGCGGTTCTTCGTCATTCTCGCGGCGCTCGCCTTCACGCTGTTCGGAGCGTGGGCTGCGCAGCGCACGCCGCTCGATGCGCTGCCGGATCTCTCCGACACGCAAGTCATCGTCGCGACCGAGTGGATGGGACGGAACCCGACGGTCATCGAGGATCAGATCACCTATCCGATCGTGACGTCGTTCCTCGGCGCGCCACGGGTGAAGGCCGTCCGCGGCTACACGATGTTCGGCATGTCGTTCGTCTACGTGATCTTTCACGATGGCACGGACGTCTACTGGGCACGCTCACGCGTCCTCGAGTACCTCTCGAAGGTCCGGGAAAAGCTCCCGCCAGGCGTGAATCCGCAGCTCGGCCCCGATGCAACCAGCGTCGGCTGGGTCTTCCAGTACGCGCTCGTCGACGAGACCGGCAAGAACGACCTGCAGCAACTGCGGTCCTTCCAGGACTGGCAGCTTCGGTACTGGCTCCAGAGCGTCGAGGGCGTGGCCGAGGTCGCGAGCGTCGGCGGCTTCGAGAAGGAGTATCAGGTCGAGATCGACCCCGTGCGCATGAAGGCCTTCGGGATCACCGTCGCGCAGGTCGCGAGCGCGATCAAAGGCTCGAACGACGAGGTCGGCGGACGCGTGCTCGAGATGTCGCAGCACGAGTACGCGATACGCGGCCGTGGCTACGTACAAGACAAGCGCGCCATCGAGCTGGCCGTCGTCGCCGCCAAGGCCGACGGTACGCCCATCCGCATCGAGGACATCGCGCACGTCGTCGTCGGCGGGAACATCCGCCGCGGCGTCGTCGACCTGGACGGCAGGGGAGAGGTGGTGGGCGGGATCGTGGTGATGCGCTACGGCGAGAACGCGCTCGACGTCATCAAGCGGGTGAAGGCGAAGCTCGCCGAGGTGCAGGCGTCCCTGCCGCCAGGCGTGAAGGTCGTGACCGTCTACGACCGGAGCCAGCTGATCACCGAGTCGGTCAAGACGCTCGGGACCAACGTGGTGCTGATCGTCGTCGTGGTGTTGGTCGTCATCGGCGTGTTTCTCTTCCATCTGCGCTCGTCGCTCGTGAGCGTCATCACGCTCGTCGTCGCGACCGTCGGCTCCTTCATCGCGTTCTGGGCGCTGAAGATGACGATCAACATCATGTCGCTCGCGGGCGTGATCCTCGCGCTCGGCGACATGGTCGACTCCGCCGTCGTGCTCGTCGAAAATGCGCACAAGAAGATCGAAGAGGCCGAGCGCGAGGGCTCGAAGGTCGACCGCACCGAGATCGTGATCGGTGCGGCGCGCGAGCTCGGACCGTCGATGTTCGGGGCGCTGCTCGTGCTGACGGTCGCGTTCCTTCCCGTGTTCGTCCTCGAAGGCGAGGAGGGACGGCTGTTCCGGCCTCTCGCTCTGGCGAAGACCGCGTCGATGGCCATCGCCTCGTTGCTCGCCGTGACGTTGGTGCCCGCACTGATGGTGACGTTCCTCCGTGGCAAGATCCGCCCCGAGGCCGAGAATCCGATCAACCGGCTGTGCATCGCCGCGTACCGACCCGTCCTCCGGCTCTGTCTCCGCGGCCGGTGGGTGGTGCTGCTCGCCGCCCTGGCCCTCACGGCCGCGACGGCGTGGCCGTTCGGCAAGCTCGGCTCGGAGTTCATGCCGCCGCTCTACGAGGGCGATCTCCTCTACATGCCGATCACGGTCCCCACAATCCCCATCGAGAAAGCGCGCCGTCTCCTCCGCTACCAAGACGCGCAGATCAAGAGCGTCCCCGAGGTCGCACAGGTCTTCGGCAAGGCAGGGCGCGCCGAGACCGCGCTCGACCCGGCGCCATTGTCGATGTTCGAGACCGTCGTGCACCTGAAGCCGAGGGACCAATGGCGCGCCGGCGTCACGATGGAGAAGCTGATCGCGGAGCTGGAGACGAAGGTGTCCCTGCCGGGAATCCAGGGCGCGTGGACGATGCCGATCAAGGCGCGCATCGACATGCTCTCCACGGGGATCCGCACGCCGATCGGGGTGAAGGTGTTCGGTCCGGACCTCGCCGGAATCGTGGCGGTGAACGATCGCATCGAGGCCGCCTTGCGCAAGGTGCCGGGCACGCGGAGCGTCTACGCAGAGCGCGAGCTCGGCGGGTTCTTCATCGACGTCGTCCCCGACCGCGAGGCCATCGCTCGCTACGGCGTGAGCGTGCGGGATGTCCTCGACGTCGTCGAGAGCGCCATCGGCGGGATGGACGTGAGCACGACGTTCGAGGGGCGCGAGCGCTATAGGATCAACGTTCGGTATCCACGTGAGCTGCGCCAGGACCTGGATGCGCTGCGGAACGTCCTCGTCCCGGTGCGCGCCACGTCGGCCAAGCGGCCGGTGTCGGGTGTGTGGCCTGCAGCGAAGGTCGTCGGCGGGGGCGCAGAGGCCGACGATGCAATGGGCGGAGGCATGGGTGCCCCGTCGGGTGGCGCGGAGATGGAAGGCGGCGCCCCCTCCGCCGGCGCCGGATCGACCGCGAAGCCCGCGGCGTTCGTGCCGCTCGGCCAGCTCGCCAAGATCGACACGGTCCTCGGACCGCCGATGATCAAGAGCGAGATGGGGCAGCTCACGGGATGGATCTACGTCGACATCGAGGGGCGCGACGTGGGCGGCTACGTGGACGACGCCAAGACCGTCGTCGCGCGCGAGGTGATCCTGCCCCCCGGCTACACGGTGAAATGGACGGGACAGTACGAGCTGCTCGAGCGCGTCCGCGCGCGCATGGCGGTCGTCGTCCCGCTCACGCTCGGGATCGTGTTCGTGATACTCTATCTCAACTTCCGCGGCGTGGCGCAGACGTTGCTCGTGATGACCGCGGTTCCCTTCGCCGCCGTCGGCGCCGTGTGGACCCTCTGGCTCGCGCGGTTCAACACGTCGATCGCCGTGTGGGTCGGCATGATCGCGCTCCTCGGCGTCGCGGCGGAGACGGCGAGCGTGATGGTCGTCTACCTCGACGAAGCGTGGGAGGCGCGCGGCGGGGCAAAGGGCTTTGCATCCGTCGCCGACCTCGTGGACGCCTCCGTCGAGGCGGGCACGAAACGGGTGCGTCCGCTCTTGATGACGGTGATGACCAACATCTTCGGGCTACTCCCGGTGCTGCTCGGCACGGGCGTCGGCGCCGATGTCGCGAAGCGTATCGCCGCCCCGATGTGGGGCGGATTGGTGTCGCTGACCATTTTGACGCTGCTGGTGATCCCGGCGGCGTGGCTGGTGTGGCGCTCGCGACAGCTCGAGACCACCAGCAACGTCTCGGCGCGCACGTGAACATCCGCCTGATCGCCGAGATTCTCTGGGCGCGCTCCGTGCTGCGCGGCCGCGAACGCTGGTCGAGAGAGGCCCTCGCTGCCCATCAGGCAAGGGCGCTGAAGACGCTGCGCGCGCACGCGACGTCGCGATCGAAGTTCTACCAGCGGTTCCACCGAGGGCTCGAGGGTCGTCGTCTCGACGAGCTGCCCGTGCTCACGAAGGCGCAGCTAATGGACTCGTTCGACGATCTCGTCACCGACCCGAACGTGCGCCGCGTGGAGGCAGAGCAGCACCTCGCCCGGTTGCGTGGCAACGAGCGCTACCTCGATCGTTACTGGGTCTCCCGAACCGCCGGCAGCAGCGGGCATCCAGGCATCTTCCTCGCCGACCGGGGCGAGTGGTCGATGATCATCGCGTCGTACGCGCGCGCACAGGCGTGGGCTGGAATCGATGCGCGCCTCACACGCCGCACGCGGCTCGCCATCGTCAGCTCGCGCGTTCCCTCCCACCAGTCTGCGCGCGTCGCGATGAGCGTCGACACGCCGTTCGTTCCGGTGCGCCGCTTCGACGCCACGCAGCCGCTCGAGGAGATCGTCGCGGGGCTCAACGAATGGCAGCCGGAGAACCTGATCCTGTACGCATCGATGTCGCGCGTGCTCGCCGAGGAACAGCTCGCAGGTCGGTTGCGGATCGCACCGCGCGCCGTCATGTGCTCGTCGGAGGTGCTCACCACAGAGGCCATCGCACGCGTAGAACGTGCGTGGGGCAGCGCGCCCTTCAACGTGTACGCCGCGACCGAGACGGCTGGCATCGCCTCCGAGTGCAAGCACCGTCGTCTGCACCTCTACGAGGACCTGGTGATTGCGGAGGCGGTGGACGAGCACGATCGTGCGGTACCTCCCGGCACCGTCGGAGCGAAGCTCCTCGTGACGGTCCTGTTCAGCAGGACGCAGCCATTGATTCGCTACGAGATGAGCGATCGCGTCGCCCGCGCGACCGCGTCGTGCGACTGCGGGCTCCCCTTCGAGGTGCTGTCGACGATCGAAGGCCGCGCCGAGGACGTGATCGAGCTGCCGGGCAAGAACGGTCCGGTGTCGATCCATCCGAACGTGTTCCACCGGATGCTCGAGCCATTGCCCGTGCGCGAGTGGCAGGTCATCCAGGAGGCCGAGCGCCTGCACGTGCTCCTCGGAGCGCCACGCACCCCGATCGCGCTCGACGACCTGACGAACGCAATCCGCCATGCGCTCGAGGCGGCGGGCGCCGAGCCACCCGCGATCGTCGTCGACGTGGTACCTGCCGTCACCCGCACCGCACTGGGCAAAGCGCCCCTCGTAAAGGCATTGCGATGATCAGCCGGAGACTCGTCCCCCGCGCCGGTGGCCGACTGATTCGGGGCGATCCCGAAGCGGACGCGCCAGGAGGTCGCCAGTGATCTGCTTTGCATGTCACTACCCGCTCTTGTCGAGATCATCCGAGTGTCCACGCGAGCAGAAGCGCAACGCCGCCGGCCGCGAGCACCACGAGGAATGAAGCTCCGACACGTCGACCGAGCAGCCACCCGCCTGCCACGCCCGCCATCGCGGCCTTCACGATCGTATTCGTGATCGCGGCGAGCGTGATCCCGGTGGCGGCAACGTGCGCTGCCATCCCGCCGCGGTGCAGCTCGGTGAGCGAGAGAGTGATGGCATCCACGTCGGTCACACCCGCGAGGACGGCAGAGGCGTAGACGCCGCGGCTGCCGAAGTAGAGTTGCGCGGCCCTTGCCACGAAGAGCACGGCGCCGTAGAGGAGACCGAACTGGACGGCGCGCTTCAGCTCGAACGGGTTGTGCAGCGGCACGGGATCACCCGTGCCCCCACGGCTCGCCTCCCTGCGAAACAGTAGGAACGCCACGAGGTAGCCGGCAAGCGCCATCACGCCGAGCGGTAGAACCAGCGCGGGGAGCAGAGGGCGATCCACCGCAGCGACGACGACGACGATCCGCGCGAACATCGTGGCCGACGCCGCGAGGATCGCCACGGTGGAGATCGACACGAGCGCCGGCACCTCCTTCGCCCGACCTGCAAACGTGAGCGTGACGGCCGTCGACGAGACGAGCCCGCCGAGCAGGGCCGTTACGAGCAGGCCGCGCCGATTGCCGACGAGGCGTGCGGCCACGTATCCGGCAAAGCTGATCCCGGCGACCAGCACGATCATCAACCCCACCTTGAAGGGGTTGAAGACGTCGAGCGGACCGAAGGTGCGATTGGGAAGCAGCGGGATCAGGACGAGGGCAAGCAGCACGAACTTCGCGGTCGCGTAGATGTCGTCCTCGGAGAGACGCGCGCTGAAGCCATGAAGAGGACGCTTGAGCGCGAGCAGCCCCATGGTCGCTGCTGCGCACGCCGCAACGAGCAGGTAGCGAGCGCCGTCCGACGGCATGATCTCCGGCGTTCCCGCGACCGCCCCGATCACGAACGTGACGATCGCGGCGATCTCGGAGGAGATCCCGAGATCCTCATCGTGCGAGCGCGCACGGGAAACGATGAGCAGCCCAACGACGCTCACGAGAAGCGCGGCGAGCAGCCAGCCTCCCACGAACGGGCGCAGCAGTGCCCCGACCACTCCGGCGAGAGCCAGGAGCGGAAAGGCGCGAATCCCTCCGAAGTCGCTGCTGGCGGGTGCCTGCTGGTGCAAAGCCTGCTGTCGCTCTGCGCCCACCAGTCCCCCCGCCGCGAGCGCCACTGCGATCGAGAGCAGCGCCCGCTGGAGCGTCAGCATCGGCGCTTCACTTCACGACCGGTATCTCGGACATCATCCCGGTGCTCGGGGTGCTCGGG
>JBKJQC010001209.1:0-7537 GCA_046593995.1 Polyangiales bacterium | reverse complement strand
CGACGACGTCGCCGCCGATCTCGAAGGGCACGTCGCGGTCGAACTCCATGCGACAGCCGTCGAGCAACCAGTGCGCATCGTTCGGGAGCGGGTGCTCGCCACGCCACAGCTGCCGCGTCTTGCTCGCCGCGCGCAGCGTCTTCTCGCCATAGACGCGCGCCGCCATCCGACCGCGCATCATCCCGGCGAAGGGGAACGCGCGGAAGCCGAGTCCGAGATCGCGCGTCGTGCCGCAGCCGCAGACGCTCATCGGCCCCTCGTAGAGAACCGCGCCCTTGCCGCCGTCCTCCAGGGGTACCGGACGCCCCGCGGCGTCGATCACGAGCGCGTCGCTTCCGGTGTTCACGACCCGCACGTTCGTCCCCGAGCGGAACGCCATGCGCGGGATCGTGTGGCCGAAGAGCGAGACCATGTAGCCGGGGAAGCCGCCGATCCAATCCGCGCTCCGTCGCGGCAGCTTGCGCATCATCGTCTGGTAGTCGGAGAGGATCTCCGCGTCCCACCCGGTGCCGGCCCACGGCGAGAGCATGCCCTCGACCTCGACGAGGTCGAACGTCTGCGTCGGCCACGGCCCGCGGTGGCGCGAGAGGCGCGGCAGGCCGCGCTCGAAAGATGGCGCCCCCGTCGCACGAGCCCAGCCGTTGCCGGTTCCGAGCGGCAGGATCCCGAGCGTCGGGATGATCCCCTCCGGGCCGACCTGCCGATCGAGCGCGTTGAGCAGCGAGACCGCCGTGCCGTCGCCGCCACCCGAAAGGATGAGCTCGGTGTCCTGCAGGCCGTCGAGAAACGTGTGGCACTCGGCCAGCGAGCGGGTGAGAGCGAGCTTCGCGTCGGGGAGGAAGCGTCGAACGGTCCGTTCGAGCCTCGGTGCACCGCGTCGCGCATGGAGGTTGATCACCACGGCCGTCGACATATCTGTCCCGATCGATAACGCTCCCGGCCGTACGTTTCCGTCAGGACTCGGTCATCCGCGCGTGGTACCGCGCCGGGATGGACCTGCGAGACGAGGAGCTGTGGAAGGCGTTCCACGAGCGCACGCTGCCGGAGAGCGCCTGGACGCACCGCGCACATGTGCGTGTGGCCTGGCTGCACCTCGCGCGTTGGTCGCTCGAGGAGGCGCACCTCCGCGCGCGCGTCGGCATCATCCGTCTCAACACAGTCCCTTGGTCTCGAGGAGCGCCTCGAAGAGACGCCTCTGCGCGGCTACCACGAGACCATCACGTACACGTGGCTCTCCCTCGTCGCCGCCGCGCGTCCCTCGCCACCCGGCGAGACAGGCACGCGGGACGACGCGTCGTCGGAGGCTTTCCTCGCGCGTCGTCCCGACATGCTCGATCGCGAGGCGCCGCTCCGTTGCTACTCGCGCGGGCGCCTCTTCTCGCTCCGCGCGCGCACCGTCTTCGTCGAGCCCGATCTCGCGCCGCTGCCGATGTGGTCCGACACGACCTGACAGCGCGCTCTCGCCTCGCAGCGTTTGCGGCCCAACGAGGCAGGGAGACCGCGATGCGGCCTGCAGGCATCTATGAAACAAGGGCATTTTGCTAGGCGGTTCGGCGCGCACGGGGCGTGCACTGCGTCTCGCTCGTGAACGAAGCCCACCCTGCCTTGCAACGAAGAAAAACCCAGCGCCTCGAGTCGGAGATCGAGATCTCCGTCGAGAGCGACCACAACTTCTACACCGGCTTCTCCGCCAACCTCTCGGACGGCGGACTCTTCGTCGCGACCTTCCGCGCCCACGAGGTCGGTGACCGCGTGCGCGTTCGCTTCCGCCTACCGGGGATGGACGCAGCCATCGAGGCGAAGGTCGAGGTGCAGTGGCTGAGACCGCACGACGTCGCGAGCGAAGTCGCTCCCGGGTTCGGCGGCGCGTTCGTCGAGATCTCCGACGAAGGCCGCGCCGCTGTCGAGCATTTCGTGAAGGGGCACGCGCCGCTCTTCTACGCGGACTGAGCGTGCCGGAGCGGCCGGACGCGCTCGCCGAGGGCTGCGAGGCGTGCGACCCTTCAGGCCTTCCCATGCCCGGAGTGCTCGGTACCTTCTGCGGCGGAACGATGTACCTCCACGGGCCCGAGAAGGCCCGCGGGTTCAGCTTCGACGTCGTCGATCTCGACACCGACGAGCTGCGCCGCCTCCCGCTCGACTTCCTCGCCCACGGCTTCACCACGAAGCCGGGCGCGCGCCACGTCGCCGTGGTGTTCGAGAAGCGGGGCCCCGGCGCCGCCGTGCTCGACCTCGCGACCTTCAGGCTGGTCGGCAAGATCCGCGCACGCGCCGCGCGCGACTACTACGGCCACGGTGCGTTCTCGCGCGACGGCGATCAGCTGTTCTCGATCGAGACCGACCGCGAGACCGGAGACGGCGTGATCAGCGTCCGAGAGACGACGCGCTACATCGAGGTCGAGACCTTCCCGACGTATGGCGCGCGCCCGCACGACTGCATGCTCGTGGACGACGGCAAGGTGCTCGTGATGACGAACGGCGGCGGCGACGTCGCTTCGCGCGCGGAGCCCTGCGTCACCTATGTCGACGTCGCCTCGCGCAAGCTGCTCGAGAAGGTGACGTTCACAGATCCCAAGGTCAACGCCGGCCACCTCGCCATCCGCGAGGACGGCGCGATCGCGATCGTGTCGGCTCCGCGCGACGGGTTGATCCCGGAGACCTCCTCCGGCGGCATCCACGTGCGCGCCACACGAGGTCGCAAACCCGAGCGTCTCCGCGGCCCGGACGCGGTGATGCAGAAGATCCTCGGCGAGTCGCTCAGCGTGTGCGTGCACGGTGATCTCGTCGCGGTGACCAACCCGCTCGGCGGGATCGTCACGTTATGGAGTCTCGCGAAGAAGAAGCTGCTCGCGTCCCACGCGTGCGAGTCGCCGCGCGGCGTCGAGGTCACGGCGGACCGACGGTCGCTCGTCGTCACCTACGGGGTGAATCCGACGGTGGTCCTCCTCGACATCGAGACCTTCCTCCCGAGCGAGCGGAGCTTTGCGTACGGCCGCTTCAGCGGCTCGCACATCTTCCCTTTCCCCGAGCTCGCGGCGTGACCGCCGCTCAGGAAGGGTGGTACGCGCGCCTCCTCCCGCTGCGCGGCGAGATCGTGGCCGACGTCGGCGCGAACGTCGGCCGCCTGTCGCAGTTCTTCTGGGACGCCGGCGCACGCACCAATCGCGTCGTGTCGATCGAGCCGCTCGCGGAGAACGCGAAGGCGATCGAAGCGCGAATCAAGGCGGCAAATGCGGGCGCGAAGTGGACCGTCAAGCGCTGCGCGGTCTCGGCGCGCGACGGCCACCTCGCGCTGCAACCGCTCCGCGCGTCGTGGGGCGCGAACTCGATGGTGCCGATCGAGGGTGCTTCGGCCGAGACGATCGAGGTCGCGTGTCGAACGCTCGAGGGCTTGGTCCCCGACGCGACGATCGTGAAGATCGACGTCGAGGGGCACGAATACGCGTTCCTCTCGCAGGCGCTCGCCGCGATGCCGAAGGTGCGCGCGTGGGCCCTCGAGCTCCACTGCGTACCGGGTCAGCCCCTCGAAGAGACGCTCGGCGAGCTCCACGCACGCGGACTTCGCCTGGTCGGAGCGGGGCAGCGCCGCGGCGACAAGAGCGGCGCGTGGGTCGACATCGACCTGGATCCGCGGACGACATGGGCGGCGATCCCGGGCGTCTCGACGACGCGCGACGGACTCCCCGCGGAGTTCAAGATGCTCCACGTCGTCGCGCTTCGCTGACCCATCCTGGTCCCTCTGGCGTCTCTGAAAAAAACAGGGAGTCGGGGAGGAGAGGAGGCGAGAGGGAGAGAATCGAAGAGTGCTGCCGCACGCCTCCGCTCGAGTGGTCTCCGCGTCCTCCGCTTCTCCTGTTCCTCTCGGAACAATACGTCGACGTAGGATGGCACTAGAGCGCCGACCGGTTTGCGCACGCCCAATTGAACACGGAGGCACGGAGGCGCGGAGGTTCGAGCCGTCTGCCGGTCGTGACGTCTCCGTTGCGACGCTCGTGTCGCCTGCCGGGTGTCCCTGTTTTTCTCAGCGATGGCGACCTGGGCGCGAAGCCCGCGGCAGCACTGCCCGACCTCCGTGTGCCTCCGTGTCTCCGTGCCTCCGTGGTTTCTCGCGGCTTCAAACCGGTTGGCGCTCTAGGTGCAGAGACGAGCAGCGGTCGGCAGACCTTTGGGCTCTTCTCCCTCTCGCCTCCTCTCCTCCCCGACTCCCTGTTGGTCTGGAGACGAAGCAGTCGGCGATCAGGCGACGGCGCTCGAGTGCGTGGGCTTCGACATCTTCTTGTCGACGCTCGTGAGATCGACGCTGGTGAGCGCGGAGATCCCGGGCTCCGGCATCGTCACGCCGTAGAGGACGTCGACCATCTGCATCGTGCGCTTGATGTGCGTGATGAGGATGAACTGCGAGCGATCCGTCATGGTGCGGATCGCCTCGTTGTATCGAGCGACGTTCGCCTCGTCGAGCGGGGCGTCGACCTCGTCGAGAATGCAGAAGGACAAGGGGCGGATCTGGAACATCGCGAAGATGAGCGACACGGCGGTGAGCGCCTTCTCCCCGCCGGACATCAGCTCGATGTTGCCGATCTTCTTGCCGGGCGGCTGCGCGATGATCTCGATGCCGGTGTCGAGCAGATCGTCCGGGTTGGTCATGAAGAGGTGCGCACGCCCGCCGCGGAACATCTTGGGGAACAGGAGCTGGAAGCGCTCGTTGACGGCGTCGAACGTCTCCTTGAAGAGGCGGCGCGACTCCTTGTCCATCTGCTCGATGGCCTTGGTGAGGTCGGAGAGCGCCTTGTCGAGGTCGGCCTTCTGCTCGACGTAGTTCCGGTGGCGGACCTCGGACTCTTCGTACTCGCGCTTCGCGTCGAGGTTGACGGAGCCGAGGCGATCGATGAGCCCCTGCAGCTCGACGATGCGCGCCTTGTGCGCCTCGCCCGGGAGATCGCGGAGGTGGTAGTCGCCGATGATCCGCGGGAGATCGAGGCCGCGGAACTTCTCGCGCACCGCCTCGAGCAGGTTGCGCATCTCGATGACCTGCTCGCGGAGCTGCATCTCGTGCTCCACGCGCGTCTTCTCGGCGGCGTCGGCGGCGGCGCGGAGCGACTTGAGCTCCCCCTCGTGCGCGGACATGGCCGCACGCGCCTGCTCGTGACGCTCCTTCGCGATCACCAGCTCCTCGCGACGGGTGTGCGCGTCGACGACCGCGGCGTCGAGCTTCTCGCGGGCGGTGAAGAGGAAGCCCGCGAGCTCTCCCGTCTTCTTGGCGCCGGTGAGCAGCTCGTCGTTCAGGCGGCGCTCACGCTCGCCGAGCTCGTTGCCGGAGCGGGTCAGGCGCTCGAGCGCGCCCTCGATGCCGCGCGTCTTCTCGCGGGCACGGGCGACCTGGATCTTGCGCTCGGTCTGCACCTGGCGGCGCGCGTCGAGCTCTTCGCGATGCGCGTCGGCCTCGCGCTGCGCGTCCTCGCCGTCGACGTCGGTCTGCGTCTTCTCGCCGTAGGCGCCGTCGAGATCGGCGCGCGCGTTCGCCTGCTCGCTGTCGGACTCGGCGAGGCGCTCGGCGAGCTCCTGCATCTCGTGGGCGAGCTGCTCGAGGCGGTTTCTGGTGCGCGTCAGCTCGGCGTCGGCGGAGCGGAGATCCTTCTCGGCGCCGACGAGCGCGATCTCACCGCGGTGCTCTTCCTTCCGAGCGATGTCGAGCGCGGTGCCCGTCTCGCTGATGCCCGCGCGGACGGCCTGGTGCCGCGCGACGAGCTCGCTGACGACGACGTCGAGACGCGTGACGATCTCGGAGAGCTCGCGCGTCTCGCGCTTCGAGTCGAGCATGCCGGCGGCAAGCTGCTCGCGCTGTCCGGCGGCGATGCGCCCGTCGGCGTAGAAGACCTCGCCTTCGAGCGTCACAACCGAGCTCGGGGGCGCGTGCGGGGGTGTCGCGAGGAGCGCCGTGATGCGCTCGACGGCCGCGAAGTCCTTC
This sequence comes from Polyangiales bacterium, assembly GCA_046593995.1. Lineage (GTDB taxonomy): Bacteria > Myxococcota_A > Polyangia > Polyangiales > JADJMO01 > JALHOE01. The sequence goes on along the minus strand of JBKJQC010001209.1, from coordinate 1,572 downwards.
GCGACGACGATGTCGCCGAGGATCGCGCGGACGATCTCGGCGTCCTCGTCGCGCACGCGCACGAGATCGGCAAAGTAGCCGAGCGCATCGCCCGACGCGACGAGCTCCTCGGGGAGCGCGGGGCGCGCGCTGCCGACGTGTCTGCCGGTGCGCGGGAGGAAGATCGCGCGCCCCTTCTTGTTGTCGCGGAGCCAGTGCGCGAGCTCGATCGCCTTGTCCTGATCAGTGACGATCAGCGTCTGCAGGTGGTCGGCGAGCGCGGCGGCCAGCGCCTGCGTGAGCTCCGGCGGCGGCTCGACGAGATCGGCGAGCATCCCGAGGACGCCGGCATCGCGCTTGTGGATGACGGCCTTCACGCCGGCGCCGACGCCTTCGAGGCGCGACTGCACCTCGAGGAGCGCGTGCATGCGCGAGCGCGCCTTCGAGAGATCGTGCTTGTTCGTGTCGAGGAGGCGCTCGCTCTCGAGCACATCGCGCTTCAGCTCGGTGAGCTTGGCCTCGAGGGCCTCGCGCTCGTCCTTGCTCGTGGTCTTACCGGAGCGGAGATCGTCCACCATGCGGCGGATCTCGTCGGCACGGGCCACGAGCTCGAGCTGCTTTCCCTCGAGATCCTCGCGCTCGGTCTGGAGCTTCCCGCGGCGCTGCTCGACGTCGGTGCGGCGGCGGTCGAACCCCTGGAGCGCAGCCTCGGCGCGGGCGATGCGCGCGCCGATCTCGGCGGCCCTGCGGCGCAAGTCCGCGAGGCGGCGGTCGCTCTCTTGCTGACGCGCGCTCGACTCCTGGAGGCGCTCGTCCTCGATCGCGAGGGCCTCGGTCGCGGCCTCTTCTTCTTCGCGGTGGAGCGTGAGATCGGACGCGAAGCGCGCCTGCTCTCCTGCGAGCGCCTGCCGCTCGGTGCTCACGCCGGAGAGCTCGCGGGTCGCGTCGGCTTCGCGGCGCTTGATCGCCTCGAGCTGATCCTTCGCGCGCGCGATCTCCCCTTCGAGCGAGCGGACCTCGTTGTCCGCGGCGAAGTTCGCGGTCGTCGCGCCTTCGAGCACGCGCTCCGACTCGAGCGCGGTCAGCCGCAGGCCCTCGAGCTCGGCCTCGCGCGCGACGAGCGCCGAGCGCTTCTGATCCGCGTGCTGCGTCCACTCTTCGAGCGCGCCGGCCGCGTACTTCTGCATGACGACGAGGCCGAGGTATTTGTGCGCGGCCTCGTGGAGCACGAGGTCCTCGAGCTCGGCGCGGTAGGCGAGATAGCGCTCGGCCTTCTGCGCCTGTCGCTTGAGCGAGCCGAGGTTCTTCTCGAGCTCGGTGATGATGTCGCCGACGCGCAGCAGGTTCTGCTGGGTGAGCTCCATCTTGCGCTCGGCCTGCTTGCGCTTGCTCTTGTACTTGGTGATGCCGGCGGCCTCCTCGATGAGGATGCGGCGGTCTTCCGGCTTGCTGGAGACGATGAGACCGATCTTGCCCTGCTCGACGATCGCGTAGGCCTTGGTGCCCGCGCCCGTGCCGAGGAACAGATCGGTGACGTCCTTCAGGCGCACCTGCATCTTGTTGATCAGGTAGTCGCTGTCGCCGTTGCGGTGC
>JBKJQC010001011.1:0-7367 GCA_046593995.1 Polyangiales bacterium | reverse complement strand
GACGTCGCCGCGTACGTCGCCGCGTGCTTCGACCCGATGACGAGCGACGATTTCGCATGCTCGGAGTGGACGACGGGCGACAAGGCGACGACCGGATTCGGCGCGTGTCTGGAGCGCTGGCTGACGCCAGCAGGGCTCCCTCGCAACCGCGAGTGCTTTTACATGGCGGCCACCAGCACCAAGTGCCGCAACGCGATGGCTGCACGTACGCCTGCTTCGACAGCGCGTGCAATCGCACGGTCTGCGACGACGTGATCAAGGACGGCGCGGGGAAGACCGAGCTCACGCGCTGCTACGCTTCGGCGTCGTTGGATGCCGCGTGCGGGGCGAGGACGAGCGATGGCGCCGCGGTCGGAGGGACGTACGACGCGTGCACGACCGATCCGGCGTTCACCGCCGCTACGCAGAACTGTCGCTTCTCGTCGACGTCGGCGACTCCGATCGCGAAGCAGGTCGAGTACTTCTTCCGCGGCGCCTGCCGCGACGGCGGCAACTGGGCCTCTGCGACGACCGTCCCTGACGGGGGCTGAGCGTCGGGCTCGCGCGCCGTCGCAAATGTGGTAAGTTCGGCGCATGGCGCGTATCCCCTCCTCCGCATGGCTCCTCGCGCTCGCAGCTGCCGGTTGCGGCGGTGCGGTCGACGAGCCGCAGGAGCCGGGCGATCCTTCGAAGCCGGCCGTGACGGAGCCGGGGCCGGTCAACAGCGCGGCTCCCTACACGTACAAGCCGTCGTACTCGGGCTACTCGTCCGCAGCGACGTACAGGCCGTACAACTCGTCTCGCTGACGTGGAGGCGACGTTCCTCGGCCACCAAGGGTGGCTCGTCGCGGGCGGCTCTGCATCGATCCTGATCGATCCGCTGCTGACCGACTCGTTCGGTCACGGCGGCCACGTCGGTCTCGTCCACCCGCCGCGCACCATCGAGCTCGCGCGGATCGACGCCGTGGTCATCACCCACGAGCACGAGGACCACTTCGACATCCCCTCGCTCCTGCGCATCGACCGGCGCACGCCGATTCATCTCTCGGAGCGATCCTCGATCGCGGCACGCACGATCCTGCGCGAGCTCGGGTTCGCCGTGGAGCTCCTGCGGCCATTGCACGCACTCCGGATCGGCGATCTGGAGGTGATGCCGCTCTGGTCCGATCCGCGCGGGCTCTCGGATGACGAGTGGGACGTGCTGCCGCTCGTCGTTCGGACAGGCGACGACGGGCTGCTCTCGACGGTCGACGTCGAGCTGACCCCCCCGATCGAGGCTGCCGCAGCGAAGCTCCTCCGCGCGCCCGCGGTGCACGTCGTCGCGAACAATCACACGTCGTTCGCGTTCCAGGATGGGAGCGCGCCGCGCGAAGAGTCGGCGGCGATCACACGCGATCTGCTCGCCCGCACGCAGCGCCTGTCCGAGCGCGGCCTCCCCCCGGGTGCGATCGCGATCACGGGCGGCGGCTTCGCGTTCACCGGCGACCGCGCGTGGATGAACCAGCACGTGTTCGCCGCGGACTCGGAGGCGATCGCGCGCGCGCTCGACGCGGTGCTCCCCGTGCCGTGCCTCGCGCCGCGCCCCGGAGATCGGCTGGTGCTCTCCTCCGGCGAAGTGCGGGTCGAGGCCGCACCGATGATCACGCGCGGTGAGGGCCCGAGCCGCGCGTTCCATCCGACCGTGCGCATGCACGACGCCTACGCGCCTGCGAGCGGCTCGCGCACGCTCCCCGATCTCGACGCGCTCCTCGCCGACTTCGCGCGCTGGCTCCACGGTGGTCCGCTGTTCCGCGCGCTGTTCGCGATCCCGCCGACGGAGGCGCCCGCGCGCGAGCACACGCTCGCGTTGGTCCTGCTCCATGGGGACACCGACGCGGTGGTCCATGCGTACGAGCCGATCGCGTGCCGCTTCGTGCGTCGCGAGGTCGAGGATCCGCTCGCCACGTTCGTCGCCGGGCTCGAGTGTTGGGCCTCGGATCTCGCCGCGCTGTTGCGGAGCGAGCTCGGTCCGACCGCGATCACCTTCGGTCGCATGCGACGCTGGTCGTTCACCCACGCGCCGCTCGCGATCGAGGACGCGCTATGGAGCTACGCGCACCCTTCGCGCGATCCGGAGGGTTGGCTTCGCCGCTATCGCGCCCTCGCCGCGGAGCATTGACTCATGCACTGGCGGCGTTCGCGTCAGAACCAGGCGATGCACGCGTACCTTCCCGCGTGGTCGCGCGACGAAGCCGAAGCTCTGCTCGCGCGGCTCGTGGCGCTCGACGTCCCCGCGCGACTCGCGGTGCACCGCATGGAGGGGACCAGGAGCTACGCCCAGCCGGGCGCCATCGCCCGGCTTCTGCGCGAAGTTCCGCGCCCATGAACCGTCGTACGAGCAGCGCTTGACATGCCCTTCGTCGGCCTTTATTACCCACGCCCTGTTCGACGACGGGTTCGTCTTCGAGCGGGCGGGTAGCTCAGCGGTAGAGCGCTAGCCTTACACGCTGGTGGCCGCAGGTTCGAATCCTGTCCCGCCTACGACTGCGACAGCAGTGGTGGTCGAGACGCTCGAACGAAGCTCTTGGGGCGGTAGTTAAGTTGGTTATAACGCCGGCCTGTCACGCCGGAGGCCGCGGGTTCAAGTCCCGTCCGCCCCGCCAACTTCCCTGGTGACACAGGGATCCAGAAAGGCGCTTTCCCTCGGGACGGCGCCTTTCTTCGGTATGCGTTGCGGGCAACGCGGCTTCGTCCGCGTTCACGATCTGTCCGGACGCGGGCTCGGACTGACGCCGCGCGCGTCCATGCGTGAGAGCGACCGCGCAGCGACCGCAGCGATCACCGCGACGACCACCATGTGGATCGCGTGGAGTCGCCACTCGCTCCGCGGCATCAGCTCGAAGTGATCGAGGTGCCCGCCCGCGTGGAAGGCGATGGCGACCGCCATGCTGCGGTTCGCGCGCTCGAACACCCACGCGAAGAGCAGCGCGTAGAGCGGGAGCTCGAGCATCGTCATCCCGAAGACGAAGCCGTCGAACCCCGCGGACGTCGGCGTCGACGAGTACATCAAGTGCCAGAGGCCCCACATCGCGCCGACCAGCAACGCCCCCTTCACGAGCCCGTGGCGTGAAGCCGCGCGCTCGTGCGCGAACCCGCGCCAGCCGAACTCCTCGCCGAGGGGGAAGACCACCAGCGCCGCGAATTGCTCGGGTGCCCTCGGCGGGTGGAACCACTGCTTCGGATGACCGCCGAGCGCGGCGAAGAGCGCGGTCGCCACGAGATGCACCGCGGCGGGCGCGAACAGCGCGAGAACGATCCACCCGGGGTGCGTGCGCCATCGCTCGAAGACGGCGCGGAGCTCCTTCTGCCGCCCGGCGACGATCAGCGCCGCGAGCAGTGGTCCGAAGGCGCTGAGGCCGGCGCCGGCGATCGCGAGCGGAGGCGGCACCTCGCTCCGCGCAAAGGCGAGCGCCGCCGGAGCCGCGCACACCCACGTGATGGCGCAGGCGAGCGCGAAGAAGGCGTAGAGGCCGCGCGAGGAATGCTTGTCGACCGGGAGCATGGCGGGTGCGACAACGGCAACACGACCAGGTTCCGACGTAGCCGCAACCGGTCAGCGCTCTGGCGCCCACGACGTCGTATCTCGTGGCATCGACGGTCATGGTGCCGATCTACGGCGAGCTGTCGGACCTCTTCGGCCGCAAGCGGATCCTCCTCGTCGGCATCGCCATCTTCCTCCTCGGGTCGGCCGCGTGCGGGTTCTCGCAGAGCACGCTGCAGCTGATCGCGGCGCCCCCCGCTCCGACCGAGTGACCGCTACGCTCTCCGGCCAGAGCATGACGGATGCGTACAAGGCAGGAGCGCTGCTCCTCGCGTCGAATGTGTTCATGACCACGGCCTGGTACGGCCACCTGCGCTTCAAGAGCCTGCCGCTGTGGCAGGTCATCGTCGGCAGTTGGCTGATCGCGTTCGTCGAGTACTGCCTGATGGTGCCGGCGAACCGCATCCGGCACCGCTCGCTCTCGGCCTACCAGCTGAAAATCATGCAGGAGGCGATCACGCTCGTCGTGTTCGTCGCGTTCGCCAGCTTCGCCCTCGGCGAGGGCTTCAAGTCCAAATACCTCGTCAGCTTCGGCCTGATCTTCGCGGCCGTCGTGGTCGCGTTCCGTTAGTGGACGCCACGGACGAGATTGCGAGCGCGCGCAGGCGCGGTATCGGAGAGAGATGCTTCGCAAGTTGATGCTGCTGGTCGTGTTGGTCTCTGCGTGCGGCGGGAAGAAGGATCCCGCGCACGGAGGCTCGACGACCTCACAAGAAACCGCGGGCGCCGCGCCGGCCGGCGGCGAGGGGGAGCAGACCGAGACGAAGGTGATCAAGGAGAAGGGGAAGGTGACGATCGTCACCATCACCAAGAAGAAGACCGCGGCCCCCTCGCCTCCCGATCGTCCCGCCGATCCGTGGCCCGCCGATCCGTTGGTGAAGTTCAACGTCGATCGGCTGAACGACTACCGGAAGAAGCACGGCGTGCCGCCGCTGAAGTACGACGCGAAGATCAGCGCGTTCGCCACGACGGGCAACAAGCAGCTCTCGCAGGATCACACGGCGCACGCGCACTTCAACGCCAAGATCAAATCCGCGATGGGCGATCCGGAGGCGATGAAGGGCAAGAGCGGGTTCGGCGCGCACGCCGCCGAGAACCAGGGAGACTGGAACGGGATCCCGCAGCTCGATCCCGACCCCGCGAAGAACGGCCGGAAGCAGATCGATCTGACGTTGGAGATCATGCACGACGAGGGCCCGGGCGGCGGGCACTACGAGAACATGCTGAACCCGGCGTTCAAGCGTGTCGGCGTCGGGCTCCTCTACGTCGGGCCCAAGCTGTACATGACGAACGACTTCTCGGACTGATCGCGAAACGTCGATCAGGCGCCGAAGAGATCCTGCTGCACTTCGCGGAGGATCTGCTGCGACTCCTCGTCGGGCAGACCGAGCTTCGCCGCGAGCGCGTCGATGGCCGCGGCCTCGGCGTGCGCCACGTGATCGTCGACGAATGCGACACCGGCCGCGAGGCGGAACGCGAAGGCGCGCCCTTCGTCCGTGAGGATGCGACGGGCGACGGCCTCGAGGCGAGCGTGCCAGCCGTCGCGCGCGAGCTTCGTGTTCAGATCCTCGAGGACCTGCGCGAGCTTGAGGTCCTCGATGGCGTGCATGTCGACGATTGCCTGGATCGAGGCCGAGAGCTGATCGACCTCCTCGGTCGAGATCTCGCCATCGACGGCGGCCATGAGGAACATGGCCTCGATCGTCGCGCGGAACTCGTCGGCCATCTGCTGCTCGAGATCGCTGAGCGACTCACCAGGGACCAGGCTGCGTGCGTGCGCACGGGCTGCGTCCTTCGCGGAGACGCCGGTCGCGAGCTTCTTCAGGCGGGTGTCGAGGACCATTCCGCGGTCTTACCACCCGCACGGACGAGAATCGAGTGGAGGAGCCGCGCGTGCTCGGGTGGGGCGCCCGTCTCACGCGCGGCGGTTCTTCGACGGGAGCGTCGCCACGCACTTCCCCTCTTCGAAGACCCACATCGTGCCGGGGACGCCGGTGACCCAGGTCTCGTCGCGGGTCAGTGCCTGCGTCGCGACCACCGCCACGCGATCGCGCGGGGTCGTCACCGTCGAGAAGTCGATGCTCAGATCCTCGTCGGCGAGCGTGGCGCGTCCGAAGGGGTACTGCCGCACGATGTGCGTGAGCAACGTGTCGCAGCGGGCGTAGAGCGCGCGGCCGTCACCGATGAGGAAGTTGAACGTGCCGTGCGCAGAGAGCTTGCTCCCGAGGTCCGCGATCAGCGCGCGAAGGTCTTTGCGCTTCGTCGGATAGCCGCGGAACGAGGTGCGGAGCGTCTCGAGCATCCAGCAGAAGGCGTGCTCGCTGTCGGTGTCGCCGATGGGCACGAAGCGGCCGAGCTTCTTCTTCTTGATCCCCTTCACCGTGCCGTTGTGCGCGAAGACCCACGAGCGGCCCCACAGCTCGCGCTGGAAAGGGTGCGTGTTCGCGAGCGTCGTGTGCCCGCGCGTGCGTTTGCGGATGTGCGCGATCGCGAGCTCGGTCTTCATCGACTGGTTGCGCAGGAACTCCGCGAGCGGGCTCATGGCCGCGGAGTTCGGGTCGAGGAACACGCGCGCGGCCTTCCCCTCGTAGAACGCGAGACCGAAGCCGTCGGCGTGCGGTCCGGTCATCCCGCCGCGCTTCGCGAAGCCGCGGAACGAGAACTGGATGTCCGTCGGCGTGTTGCACTCCATTCCGAGGAGCTCGCACATGCGTCAGATCCAGGTGGTCCCGAGGCGGCGACGGAACGCCGATGCGTCGGGCGAGACGACGAACCGCAGGAGCTCGCCGACGCGGCTCTCGGGACGGAGGTCCTCGAGGGCTTTCGCGTCGAAGCGGCGAAGGTGATCGAGCGCGCTCGTGACGTCGCCCGTGAGCAGGTACGCGGTGCGCACGGTGCCCTGGTCGACCGCGCGTGCGAAGCGACCGACGTCGATCGCAGCGAAGCGCGGCGCGATCTCCTCGAGCTGTCGCCGCGTGCGCCGGGAGATGGCCTTCTGCACGCGACGCGAGAGCTCCTCGACGTCGGCTTTTCGACTCGGCGACGGGCCTCCGAAAGGCTCGACCGCGGCGTAGAGCAGCTCTTCGAGCTCGTGCGGGGGGAGCTTGTCGACGAGCCAGGTCCGCGTCGCGATCTTGGCGACGAGCCGCGAGAGCGCGAAGGAAATCTCGAGCTCAGGGAGCGTCTCGAGCGAGCGCGGGACGACGATCGCGGGCGGCTCGGTGTTGTCGACCGCAATGCGCTGCTCCTTCGCGTCGTGGACGTAGAGGTCGAACTCGCCGACCCCGAGCGCCTGCGCGGCACGGTCCGCCATCGCGCGGAGCGGATGGCCGCTGCGCGGGCCGAGCTTGTCGCGCGAGGAGAGACCGAGGCCCGAGAGTTCGGGGGGGTACACCTTGCTCAGCTGATCGGCGAGCGCGTGGACCACCTCGTACGCCGTCGCGCGTGCCGCCGGCGGCATGACGTGCGCGTGGATCGCGACGTCCTCGAGCGCCTGGGGGCGCGGCGGCGTCGCGGGGAGCTTGCGCGCGCGGTACGTCGCGGCCGAGCCCGCGAACCCGAGGTACGCGCGCACCTCGTCCATCGTCTGCGCCTCGTCCCGTCGACCGAGCGCCGCGAGCGCGCGTTGGGTCGCGTCGAGACCGCCGCCGTTCGCCGGATCGCGCGCGAGGAGCTCGCGAAGCGTGCGCGCTGCGTCTTCCACGGCCCCGACCGCGAGGAGCGCCTCGCCGTAGGAGAGCTGCGTCGCCGAGACGTCCCCGCGCCCTTCGAGCGCGGCCTGCAGGGCCTGACGGAGATGCGCGACGCC
>JBKJQC010000938.1:0-4802 GCA_046593995.1 Polyangiales bacterium | reverse complement strand
CCCGGCATGCGAGGCCTTGCTCGAGGAGTCGCGCGCGCGGATGAAGGCCGTCGCAGCCGCTCCAGAGGGAGGTGGCCCGCGCACGTGGGACAACACCATGGCGACGCTCGACGCCATGACCGAGCGACTCGACGAGGCGATGGGCGTCGTCGGACACCTCGAAGGGGTCGCGACCACGCCCGCGCTGCGCGACGCCTACAACGCGGTGCAGCCGAAGCTCGGTGAGTTCTACGCGAGCATCCCGCTCGACGCGGGGCTCTACGCGGCGATCGCTGCCTACTCCGAGACGGACGAGGCGAAGGCGCTCACCGGTGCCCGTCGCCGCTTCCTCGACAAGACGCTCGCGGACTTCCGCCGCCACGGCGCTGGGCTCGATCCTAAGGGGAAGGAGCGGCTCTCGAAGATCGACGTCGAGCTCACCGAGGTCACCCTCAAGCTCTCCCAGAACGTGCTCGACGCGACGAACGCGTTCGAGCTCGTCGTCGAGGACGAGGCGAAGCTCGCGGGGCTCCCGCAGGGGGCGATCGACGCTGCACGCGAGAGCGCCGAGAGCGCCGGCAAGAAGGGATGGCGCTTCACCCTCGCCGCGCCGAGCTACATCCCGGCGATGACCTACCTCGAGGATCGCGCGATCCGCGAGGCGCTCTACCGCGCCTACAACACGCGGGCGACGAAGGCGCCGTGGGACAACCGGCCGCTCGTCGGTCGCATCCTCGAGCTCCGTCGCGAGAAGGCGCGCCTCCTCGGCTTCGACAACTTCGCAGATCTCGTGCTCGAAGACCGCATGGCGAAGAACGGCCGCGCCGCACGCACGTTCCTCGCGACCTTGAGCGAGAAGACGATCGAGCACTTCGCGCGCGAGAACCGCGAGCTCCTCGCCTTCTCGAAGCAAGCCGTGATCGAGCCGTGGGACACCGGCTACTACGCCGAGAAGCAGCGCCGCGCGCTCTACGACTTCGACGACGAGGCGCTGCGTCCCTACTTCTCGCTCGACAAGGCCCTCGAAGGTCTGTTCGAGGTCGCGCGTCGGCTCTACGGGATCGACGTCGAGGAGAACCGCGAGGCGCCGGGCTGGCACCCGTCGGTGCGCGCATATCGCATCGTCGAGCCGAGCGTGGGCCGTGAGCTCGCGACCTTCTACGTGGACGTCTTCCCGCGCGTGAGCAAGCGCGACGGGGCGTGGATGCACGGCTTGATCACCTCGTGGAGCGGTCGTCCGCGCGGCGTCGAGGTGCTCGCCGCGAACCTCACCCCGCCCCTCGGGGACAAGCCGGCGCTCCTCAACCACCGCGAGATCGAGACGCTGTTCCACGAGTTCGGGCACCTGCTCCACCACGCGCTCACCCGCGTCGAGCTGCGCTCCCAGGCCGGGACGAACGTCGCGTGGGACTTCGTCGAGCTCCCGTCGCAGATCATGGAGAACTGGTGCTGGGAGCGCGAGGCGCTCGATCTGTTCGCGCGCCACTTCGAGTCGAACGCCACCATCCCGGACGAGCTCCTCTCGAAGATGCGTCGCGCCCGCACCTTCCGCGCGGCGAACCAGATGATGCGACAGCTCGGCTTCGCCGAGGTCGACCTCGCGCTCCACTGCGACTTCGATCCGACGAGCGCTCCCGACGGACCGCGCGATCCGATCGCCTACGCGCGTGACCTCCTGCAGAAGTACTCGCCGACGCGCCTCCCCGAAGAGCACGCGATGATCGCGTCGTTCACGCACCTGTTCGGGAGCCCGGTCGGCTACGCGGCCGGCTACTACAGTTACAAGTGGGCCGAGGTCCTCGAGGCGGACGCGTTCGCGATCATCCGCCGACAAGGCGTCTTCGATCGCGCGACGGGAGAGCGCTTCCGCGGAGAGATCCTCTCGCGCGGCGACAGCGAGGATCCGGCCGAGCTCTATCGACGCTTCGCGGGTCGCGAGCCGAAGCTCGATCCGTTGCTCGAGCGCTCGGGCCTCATCGCAGCCGCGGAGTAGGCGCTGCGGCAGACGTTGCGAGCCCTCGGTCGCGGCGTGCGTGAGAGCACCATCGCGTGTGTTCGCGTCGCGTGCATCACGGACGCTGCGCGACGCGTCCGAGCGCTCGATCGTCCGGCACGGTCGCTGCACATGCGCCGTTGCTTCCCACGACCACGAAGGACGAAACGACATGGCAACCATGACCAAACGAGACGGCGGCAGCATGCCGGGCAACGGCCACGAATCCGTCGTAGACAAGGCGCAGGACACCGCGTCGCAGGTCGCTGGCGTCGCGCGCGAGCGGATCACTGAGAAGGTGACCGAGAGGGTGACCGAGAGGGCCGACGCGCAGCGGGATCGCGCGGCTTCGGGACTCGGCACCGTCGCGCAAGCGATCCGTCAGACCGGCGACACGCTCGGCGAGGAAGCGGGTCTGCCCTCGTCGGTCACCAACTTCGTCGGACGCGCAGCAGAAGGCGTCGAGCGCCTCGGCGAATACTTCGACGGCAAGGACCTCGGAGAGATCGTCTCCGACGTGGAGCGCTTCGCGCGTCGTGAGCCGGCGCTCTTCCTCGGCGGAGCGTTCGTGCTCGGGCTGATGGGCGCGCGCTTCCTCAAGAGCTCTGCGCGACGCTCGCATGGCGCGATGGCGGGACGCGGCTACGCGGGCTACGCGCCGGATGCGCTCGCGGTCCGTGATCCGGTCCGCACCTCGCCGATCGTCGGGATCGGCGGCACGTCGTCGGCCAGCGGCTCGATGGGGAAGAAGTGACATGGGCCAGTCAGGTAAGCCCGTGAAGGGGAAGCAGAAGAGCGCCGACGAGCTCCGTCAGGAGATCGCGCAGACCCGTGCGCAGATGAGCCACACCGCGGGCGCCATCGAGGAGACGCTGCCGCAGGCGATCAAGGGCAAGGCCCAGGAGACCGTCGGCGAGGTGAAGCAGATCGCCAAAGACGCGTTCCATCAAGCGAAGGACGCGGCCGTCGAGCAGTTCCAGGAGACGAAGGCCGCCGTGAGGCAAGAAGTGTCGGAGCAGGTCCGCGAGGCGAAGTACGCCGTGCGTCGGGCCACCATCGGAAGGGCGGAGACCATGGTTCACCGAGCACAAGACAGCGTGACCGACACGAGCGAGACGATCATCGACACCATCCGCGCGAACCCCGTCCCGGCCGCGCTGGTCGGCATCGGCCTCGCGTGGCTCTTCATGAGCGGCCGCTCGCAGCGCGCGGAGCGACCGCGCGCGATGCGCTCGGCGCGCAGCAACCAGTACGGCACGCTCGAGTACGGCGACTACCCCTACGGGTACCAGGCGCACGGCTACGACGAGGAGGAGCACGACGGCGTGATCGATCGTGGACGCGAAGCCGTCCGTGGCGGCGTCCGTCGCATGCGCGGCGCGGTCGATGACTCGATGCACGACGCCTCCGAGATGGCGCACGATCTCGGCGATCGCGTCCAGGGCGCGGCGTCGAACGCGCGTCGCGCCGCCGGCGACTTCGCGGAGCACACGGCCGATCGCGCGCAGGCGATGGCCGTCCGCGCGCAGCGTGAAGCCCGCCACCTCGGCCACGAGGCGAGCCTGCGCGCGCGTCGCGCCGAGCGCGGCGCCGAGCATATCTACCGGGAGAGCCCCCTCGCGGTCGGCGCCGCTGCGATCGCCGTCGGAGCGATGATCGGCCTCGCGCTGCCGCACACCGAGCGCGAGGACGAGCTCATGGGCAGCGTCCGCGATCGTCTCGTCGACGACGCCGAGCAGATGGCGAGCGGCGCGGTCGACAAGGCGAAGGACGTCGCAAAAGAGAAGCTCGCGAGCGGGAACGGCGATCGCGTGAGCGCGAACGGCGACCGCGGCAACGCGCGCTACTGAAACGCGCCTGAGCGTGACCGAGCGGGCTGCCCTCTCTCTCGAGGAGGCAGCCCGCGCTATTTCTTCTCCGGCGCGTCGCCGAACGTGAACGCGTACGACACGTTGTACGTCGTCTGCTGGCCGCCGTACCCCGACTCGTCTTCGTCGGTCAACGCGATGATCGCGCCGAGCGAGATCGTGTCGTAGAAGTCCTTCGTCTTGGAGATCGAGATCATAAGATCGCCTCCGAAGAAGGGAAACGGGCGCTCGGACCCGCCGAAGGTCTCCTTCGTGGCCGCGCGCCCGGTCGCCGCGTCGGTGCGTTCGCCCGAGAAGTGGATGCCGTCGAAGCCACCGAAGGCCGCGACGTGCGCGCGCCACACGACGTGCATCATCGCCGCCGCGCCCGCGCGCCACTCGAAGGAGCGCTCCGAGAAGTCGGTGCGGTAGAGCGGCTCGACCTGCTGCTGCTTGAACACGTCGCCGATTCCGCGTGCGAACACGTAGATCCAGAAGTCGCCCGGCGTCGGTGCCTGCGAGTCCTTCGCGTTGGTGAAGACGCGCGCGTCGACCTGGAAGGCGAGCTTGAAGGCATTGCCGGTCACGTCCGCGCGGGTGAGCTTCGTCGCGTCGCCAGGGCTCGGGCCCGTGATGGAGCCCTTCTTCTGGTAGGCCTCGAGCCCCCCTTCGAGCGAGAGCCAACCGTTCTCGAGCGTCGTGCGGAGCGCCATGCCGACGCCATAGGAGTTGATCGCGTAGTCCTGCCGCTGACCGGCGAGGCCAGGCACCGCGAGGCTGTCGGTGTAGCGCGTGTAGACGAGCCGCGGCTCGACGGCCCACGTGCCGGGCACCATCGCGGTGGCGACGATCGGCGCCGGCGTCGGCCGGAGCTGGTTCGACTTCTCGGCGCGCGCTGCAGAGGCCAGCGGCGCGAGGGCGAGCGCGCAGATCACCGCGAGACGGAGGCGCTTCATGGCTTCAATCCGGCCGCCGGACTTCGA
>JBKJQC010000776.1:0-16360 GCA_046593995.1 Polyangiales bacterium | reverse complement strand
GCGCGCCGCCCATCTGCACGGTGCTCGCCGTGAGGTCGAAGCGGAACAAGAGGCTGAGCATCTCCGTCCCCGCGTTCGCACAGCGCGCGCGCACGTGCGGGTCGATGGCGATGCCGGTGAGCGACAAGAGCGCGTCGGGCGCCCACAGGCGCAGGCGTCCCACGCGGAGGGAGTACGTCGAGCTCGTCGCCTTTACCGTCGCCATGCACGGCGTGTCGGTCGGGCAGCTCCCGACCCTCTCGGTCGAGGAGCAAAGCGGGGCGTCCGGTCGGCACTCGATCGGAGGGTTCTCCGGATCGGTCAGGTCGCACGTCCCTCCGGGCGGCCCGAGGTCGGGGACGCCCTCGTCACTCGGGGGAAGATCGCCATCGAACGGCGGCGGGAGATCGCCGTCCTCGATCGCGACCTCGTCACGGCCGACGTCCGAACCGGGGGACGCATCACCATCGACCGCGCTGGTCGTCTTCCCGCCGCACGCGACGAGGAACAGGGCCACGATCACTCCGGCGCGCATCATGAGCCTCTCTTCGTTGCGTTGTGGGCCCAGTCGGCCTTCAGATCCTCGTCCGGATCCGGCGTCTCCTGCGGAGGGCGTAGCGCTTCCGGGACTTGACGCAAGTTCACGCGGATGCGCGTCCACGTCGAGTTGCGACCGCGCATGCTGTCGACGAGCACGTCGTCGATCGCGAGATGCGAGGCCGCCTCCGCGTGACTCTGTTTCCACCGCTCGAGACCGGCGAGCGCGTCCTCCTTCTTGCGTGCGTTGGCGATCGTGAGCAGCGGCATCTTCGACTGACGCCCCTTCTTCACCGGCGCTTCGCCGTCCGTGACCACCGGCGCCTTCTTCGCGCGCGAAGGCATCACGCGCGGCGCCTCCCCCTCCATCTTGCGGAAGTGCGGCGGCCAGGGAGCGTCGGCGAGACCGTTCGCCTCGTCGCGTGCCGACATCTCGAGCACCGAGTCGAGCGTGCCGGCCGAGTCGTCGATGCGCGCATGCGGATCGCCGATCGCAGCGAATCGTGCGGGCATGATGCGCAGCGTGAAATCGGCAGGATCGACCGACGCGACCTCGTCCCAGGTGAGCGGCGCCGACACCCGCGCGTCCGGCAACGGGCGCACCGAGTACGCGGAGCACGTGGTGCGGTCCTTCGCGTTCTGGTTGTAGTCGAGGAAGACGCCGTGCCGCTCCTCCTTCCACCACTTGCTGGTGGCGAGCGCGGGCGCGCGTCGCTCGATCTCGCGCGAGATCGCGAGCGCCGCCCGGCGGACTTGATCGAACCCCCAGCGCGGGTGGATGCGCACGTTCACGTGCATGCCGCGCGAGCCGCTCGTCTTCGGCCAGCCCACGAGCCCGTGGTCGTCGAGCAGCGCCTTCACCTCGAGCGCGACGCGGCGCACGTCGTCCCACGCGACTCCGGGCCCGGGATCGAGGTCGATGCGCAGCTCGTTCGGGTGATCGAGATCGCTCGCGAGCACCGCGTGCGGATGGAGCTCGATGTTCCCGGTGTTGGTGATCCACGCGAGCCCCGCCGCGTCGTCGACGACGATCTCTTCCGCCGTGCGACCAGAAGGGAAGCTGAGGGTGGTGGTGCGGAGCCACTCCGGCCGGTTCGTGGGGGCGCGCTTCTGGTAGAACGCCTCCCCCTCGGCGCCGTCGACGAAGCGCTTGAGCACGATGGGGCGATTGCGGATCCCGACCAGCGCGCCCTCCGCGACCGAGAGGTAGTACTGCACGAGCTCGAGCTTCGTGATGCCAGCTGCTTTGAAATACAGCTTGCTGGGATTCGTGACCTTCACCTCGCGGGTGGTGCCCCCGACGTCCACGCTCAGTGTCTCGGCTTCTTCCTTGGGCGCCATGCTTCGCGCGAGAGCGTATCATCGCGACCATGTCCGAACCGACCCCTCCGAGCCCGCTCGCGAGCCCGCAGCCGTGGAACATGGTCTCCGAGGCGTACGCCGAGGAGGTCGTGCCGGTGTTCACGCTCTACGCGCGCGATGCCCTGCGCATCGCGGGCGTGCAGTCCGGACAAGAGGTGCTCGACGTCGCAGCCGGTCCCGGCACGCTCTCGTTCCTCGCGGCGGCCGCGGGCGCAAAGGTGACGGCGCTCGACTTCGCGCCCGACATGATCGCGAAGCTGACCGCGCGCGCCGCGAAGGAGTCGGTCGCGATCGACGCGCAGGTCGGGGACGGCATGGCGCTCCCCTTCGCGGACGCACGCTTCGACGCCGCGTTCTCGATGTTCGGGCTGATGTTCTTCCCCGACCGCGACAAGGGCCTTCGCGAGCTCCACCGCGTGTCGAAGCCCGGCGCGCGCGCCGCGGTCGGAAGCTGGCAGCCGCTCGATCGCGTGCCGCAGCTCGCGGAGGTGTTCGTCGCGATGCGCGACGCGCTCCCCGGCCTCCCCTTCGGCCAGAACAAGGCACCGCTCGGCGAGCGCGACGAGGTCATCGCGGAGATGACCGCGGCTGGCTTCCGCGACGTCGAGGTGCACGTGCTCACCCACTCGATCGAGGCCCCCTCGATGACCGAGTTCTGGGCCTTCAACACGCGCACCATGGCGCCGCTCCTGCTCGTGCAGAAGCGGCTCGGCGATGACTGGGCGCGCGTCGAGGCGAGCGTGCGCGGCAAGCTGATCGACAAGTTCGGGGACGGTCCGGTGTCCGTGTCGATGCCCGCGAATCTCGGCGTGGGCACCCGCTGAGGCCTCGGCTACCGTCCGCGCCATGACGGCCGGAGGCGATCCCAAGAACGACGTGCTCGAGATGCTCCGCGAGCTCTCCGAGCTGACGATGCTCGAAGAGGGCGATCCGCAGTCGTTCCGCGTGCGCGCCTACGAGAGCGCGCACCACGGCGTCGAGGCCCACGCCAGCGATCTGTCGAACATGACGGTCGCACAGCTGCAGCAGGTCGAGGGCATCGGCAAGAGCACCGCCGAGAAGATCGTCGAGCTCTTGAAGACCGGCCGCGTCGCCAAGATCGAAGAGCTCCGGCAGAAGCACCCGGCGAGCGTCGTCGCGCTGCTCCGCGTGCAAGGGCTCGGACCGAAGGGGATCGCGAAGCTCCGCGCCGAGCTCGGCGTGAACAGCATCGACGACCTCCGCCGCGCGATCACCGAGCAGAAGCTCCGCGCCATGAAGGGGTTCGGCCCGAAGTCCGAGGAGAAGCTCGCGCAGACGCTCGCCCGCATGGACAAGGAGGGCGCCCTCACCGGCCGCGCGCCGATCTCGGTCGCGCTGCCGCTCGCCGAGCGCATCGTGGAGCGCCTCTCCGCGGTCGCCGGCGTCACCCATGCGTCGTACTGCGGGAGCCTCCGCCGATTCTCCGAGACCATCGGGGACGTGGACATCGTGGTCGTCGCCGACGACGCCGCGCCGGTGATGGAGTCGGTCGTCACGATGCCGGTCGTCGATCACGTGCTCGTCCGCGGCGACACCAAGACCAGCGTCGTCACGCGCCGCGGGATCCAGATCGACGTACGCGTCGTGAAGAAGGAGCAGCTCGGCGCGGCGATGCTCTATTTCACGGGCTCGAAGGGGCACAACATCAAGCTCCGCCAACGCGCGATCGCGCGCGGATGGACGCTCAACGAGTACGCGCTGAGCGAAATCGAGGGAGGGGCCCCCTCGGGGAGGGGCCCGAGTGCAGTCGAGGGCGGGAAGGTGATCGCGAGCGAGACCGAGGAGGCGATCTACGAGGCGCTCGGTCTGCGCTTCATCCCGCCGGTGCTGCGCGAGGACGCCGGCGAGATCGAGCACGCCGAGAAGGGTACCCTCCCCGGCCGCATCGACCCGGCGAAGATCATCGGCGACTTCCACGTCCACACGACCACCTCCGGCGACGGACGCTCCGCGATCGAGGACGTCGTCGCCACCGCAAAGGCCCGCGGCTACCGCGTCCTCGCGCTCACGGATCACGCCGAAGGCACCGTCTCCGGCGCCGGCCGCGAGGCGTTCCTCGCCCAGCGTGAGCGCATCGCTGCCCTGCAGAAGGAGCTGGGCGACTCGATGCTCCTCCTCCACGGCGTCGAGCTGAACATCGGCCCGAAGGGCGAGCTCGACTACGACCTCGAGTTCCGCAAGGCCTTCGACTTCTGCCTCGCGTCCGTGCACGACCATTTCGACCTGGATCGCGCAGGCCAGACGGCGCGGGTCGTGAACGCGATGCGCGATCCGACGGTGCGCATGATCGGCCACCTCTCCGCGCGCATGATCGGCGCGCGCCCCGGGATCGACCTCGATCTGGAGGCGATCTTCGCGGCCGCCGAGGAGACGGGCTGCGCCCTCGAGGTCAACGGCGGCCTCCCGCGCCTGGACTTGTCCGTGGATGCGCTGCGCCGCGGTCGGGACCGCAAGATCACCTTCGTGATGACGAGCGACGCGCACCACCACACCGAGCTCGACCGGGTCAGGTTCGCTTGCCTCAATGCGGAGCGTGCGTGGCTCGACCCGGAGAAGGTCGTGAACGCGGGCTCGCCGGAGAAGCTCGTCGCGTGGGTGAAGGAGCGCCGCGTCTGCGCGTGATACGGTCGGGGCCGCATGTCCCGCCGCCCCCTCGCCCTCGTCGCCGTGCTCTTCGCCGTCGCGCTCGGATGTACGCCGGCGCCGCAAGAGACCTGCGACAAGCTGCAGAAGCTCTCGGAAGAGTCGACGAGCACGAAGAAGCTCTCGATGAGCAAGTGCCTCGAGGTCATGAGCGAGATGAAAGAGCGCGACGCGCAGGCGTACAAGTGCGCGGCCAAGCTCGTCGCGAAGCTGAACAGCTACGACACGGCCATCCTCGCGGTCGGCATCTGCGACAAGAACCGGCCGGACAAGAAGAAGACGTCGGACGACGCGGACGACGAGGCGCCGAAGAAGAAGAAGAAAAAGGCCGCCGACGACGAGTGAGTCGCGGCGGACTCGCGTCACACGACCGTGTAGTCGTGCGGCCCCGTGATCCCTTCCCGCGCGAACCAGCGGAGGGCGGCGTCGAGGTGGAGCGAAAAGGCCGAGATGTCCGCGAGGCCGTCGGGGCCGAAGACGATCCCGCGCTCCATCGTCTCGGCGTTGGGCACGTGCGGCGGGAGCGGTCCCTCGGGAGCGGTCGCGACCGAGAACAGCAGCACGCGATTCGGCTTCGGTGACGTCGAGGAGTAGCCGAAGTCCTCCAGGCGATTCGGATCGACGACGACCGCGGTCTCCTCGACGACCTCACGCGCCGCGCCGTCCTGCCATCGCTCGTGCTCTTCGAGGAACCCGCCCACGAGCGCGACCTTGCCGCGCTGCGGCTCGATGCCGCGGCGGACGACCAAGAGGCCGCGCCTTCCGCCTTGCACGAGCGGCACGAGCACGACGCACACCGGGATGGGGTTCGCCCACACCGTCACGCCGCAACCGCCGCAGCTGCGCGGATAGGTCAGCGGCGCACCGTAGGCCGTGCCGCAGAACGAACAGAACGTATCCCTCACCTTTGCCACAGTGACCTCCTCGTACCCTCGCGCCGATCCTGCTCCGGCGCGCCCTGTGGTGTCATGGTGGACGATCACAAAGCGCAGGTCACGCGTATCTCGCGATGGCGTTTGCGCGATAGGCTCTCGAGAGCATGACGTCTTCCGAGGCCGGAGACCGCATCGATCCGGAGGTCGCCGTCGAAGAGATGCGCGCGCTCGTGCCGCTCGGCGAGCACGACGCCGAGGCGTTCGACGAGCTCGCGTACGTCGCGGCCGCCGAGGAGGATCCGCTGCGCATGGCGGCGGTGCTCGCGCTCTTGCGACCGAACCTCGTGCCGTCGTTCGACGTGCGCGCTTCGGTCATCGAGCAGTTCGACTACTGGTCGCCGCGCGCGCACGTCGCGGGCTTGTGCACCGCGGCGCCCATCGTCGATCGCGACGCCCTCGCCCACGCGCTCCGGGCGCAGCTCGGCTCGCCGGACTACGTCGAGGAGCTCGGGCGTCACCTCGCGGGAGACGAGCTCGCTGCCACCGCGCTGCGCCTCGTCCTCGAGACACTCGCGCGCGACGCCGCGGAGCACGCCGGCGAGGCGCGTGCGCTGCTCGACGGTCTACCCGAGAGCTGATCTCAGCGGAGAGCGGCGCCGATCGACGCCGGCGCCGGCGCGAGATCGCCGCGGGCCGCCATGTACGTCGCCGCAGCGCCGCCGAGCGCGATCCAACCCACGACCATCGCGGCGAGCAGCACCCTCTCGCTGAGCGCGCGCGGGCGGATGACCAGCGGGAAAGCCTCGTGCTCGGCGTTGGTCGACGACATCACGCCCCACCACACTGCAGGGTGCGTGCGCAGCAGAGAGTCGTGCGTCGGCGGCGGATCCATCCGTTCCGCGTGCGGATTCGGAGGCTCGAGCGCGGGAAATTCCAGTGGATCACGCGTCCGCGGGGCCGAGCGCGTCACATCGAAGTGTCAGGGGACACGTCCGCGCGTCGGCGAGCCTGCTGCTCGCGACCGGCTCCGGCTCTGGCTGCCGAAGTCGGAGATGCTCGTGCGGGCGGCTACCCTCACCAAAGGCGTGCGTTGACGAGGAATCTTCGACAGTTACGATCACAGAACGCGTGACGCTGGCGCGCGAAGAAACGAGACGCGCATGCCTCCTGCCAAAGATTCGAAACCGGTCGCGAAGAAGCGGGGCACGAAGAAGGTGGCGCCCGTGACCGCGAAGAAACGTGTCTCCACAAAGGCGGCCGCTGTCGCGAAGAAGTCGGCTCCGAAGGTCACGATGAGCGTCTCGTTCGAGCCCGACCTCGTGAAGTATCTCGAGGCTGCCGCGCGGAAACGAGGCGTCAGCATCACGGATGCGGTCGGCGAAGTCCTCGATGTGCTCCGCGAACGGGACGAGCGCGACAAGATTTTCCGCAGGATGGCCGCCGAGCGAAAGCACCGGGCCGTCGCGGCGGGATGAACCCGAAGAAGCGAAGTCCCAAGAAGAAGTCGAAGCCGAACGAGCCCCTTCAAGGGATCACCCTCGATACCGGGATCCTCATTGCGCTCGTCGACTCCGATGCGAGGGCGTGGAAGGTGATCAACGAGGCGGCGGAGCAGTATCGTCGAATTACCGTCCCCGCCCCGGTCATCGCTGAATGGTGGCCGGGACCGTCGGGACAGCACCCGCAGGTCCTGAAACTCGTCACCGAGATCGAGGCGACGACGGCTGAGATCGCGAAGGCAGCTGGGAAGGCGCGGGCGGCTGAATCAATCGACTCCGATGAGAAGCGACGAATCTCGGGGATCGACGCGATCGTGATGGCGAGCGCGAACGCGAGAGGGGACATCGTCTACACCGACGATGGAACGGACCTGGCGCGCCTCGCGCCCTACTTCAAACGAGTGACGCTACGAAGCTTGAAGAGCGTGCGGTAGGAAGCTCACGTCGCGGCGCAGTAGAATCGCGCGCGCACCAGGCAGAAGGTCGCGTAGGCGACGAGGCCGACGGCGACGACACCGAGCGCCACCGAGCCATAGCTGCCGAGCGTCTCGAGCGCGCCCTTCAGACCGCGCGCCTCCGAGGGGTTGTAGGTCGCGGCGGCGTGGGCGAGGAACCCGCCGGTCAGCATGAAGACGATGCCGCGCGCGGCGCTGCCCATCCGGCCCGACACCTTCGCGAACGATCGCATGCGCTCGTTCATCGCGTGGCGCTCGAGGTGCTCCCAGATGTCGGACTTCCAGGCCTTCACGAGCTGCTGCACGCCGAAGACGACGACGCCTATGCCAATCGCTCCGACCAGGAACCGACCGCCGGTCATCGCCATCGCGCGGCCGGCGAGGTCACCCTCGCTCGAGTGCCCGCCGGGGGTGCCGGTGACCGTCTTGAAAGCAGCGATCGCGAGACCTGCGTGGATCGCCCCGCTCGCGAGCCGCCCGACGCGCGTCGCGATACCTTTCACGCCCTTCCCGCGCAGCCGCGGATCGGCGACGGCGTCGATGAGACGGAACAGTGCGTACGCCGCGAGGCCGACGCCGACGATGGCGAGCAACACGTCCCCGAACGTGGAGTGGCCGATCTCGTCGAGTGCACCGTGTTGATCTGTGGTCCGACCGCCGAGCCCGACCGCGGCGCGCGTCGCGAGGACGCCCACGATCATGTAGAGCGCGCCCTTCGCGCCGAAGCCGGCGCGCGCGAGCTTCTCGTACCAGCCGCTCCGATGGGCGCGGCCGGCCGCGCGCTCGATCCCGAAATCGGCGTGAGAGATGCTCATGTGCTCTGCCGTTGCGAACGCCGGACCAGCCTCACGGCAGAGCTCTCGGCGCATCGAGTGGCGCGTGACGGGGCACTCGCGTGAAGGACGCGCTCGGTCTCCCGATCGTCGTCAGGACGGCGGGCCGCCTGCGATGCGCCACCAGGTGACCGGCGGGGCGAAGAACGTCGGGCTGAGCTCGACGCCGACGAAGATCTCCGACGCTGCGACGGGCTCGAGCGAACGTCGAAGGGTGAGCACGAGGCGCGCGACCGTAGCTGGGAAGAGGTCCGCGGGGCGGCCGTACCCCCACGAGCGATAGCGGTTGATGGCGCTGTTCACGCCGTAGCCGAGCGTGAACGTCGCGTGCGGCGCGCGGCCCATGCCGGACGACGTCGGAAAGGCGCCGTACCCCGCGCCGACGCGGAGATCGAACGTGCCCCACGACGCGTGGTAGGTCCCGCCGTCGTGGACCTTGAAGCCCCCTTCGACGAGCCCGCCGCCATGGTCGCTCACGCGCGTCGCGGCGAGCGCCCACGGACCCACGCGGAGCTCCGCGTCTCCGTGAGAGCCGCCGTACGCCCCGGAGGGGAAGCCGTGATAGCGGAGCACCGCCCAGGTGATCTCGCTGCCGATGGCGAAGGTCGCCATCGACGAGCGCTCTCCCGAAGATGCGCGGGGGCGCGCGATCGACGAATGGCCTGCGCTCACGAAGAACGACCACTCGGCGCACGCAGGCACGACGTCGCGCGACCGTGGGCGCACACAGGGAATCGATGGGAGGCGCGGCGCCGGCTCGTCGTCGACCGCGGCGCGCGCCGGCATCGCGACCATCGCGCACGAGAGAGCGAGCGCGTGCTTCACTCGATCGGCTTGTCGCCGTAGCGATAGAGCTTCCACGTGCGCGCCCCTCCCTCGGGGATCTCGACGAAGTGGAAGTACGAGGAGCCGGTCCGCAGCAGCATGCAGCACGCGCCGTTGCGGTGCGACACGCGCAGCGTGCGGTCGAAGCTCGCGCTCTTCACGAACGGAAGGCTCAGGTCCGTGCCGTACTCACCGCGCGGCGTGGTCGTCACCGTGACCGCGTGAGGGAGCGCCTCGCGGGTGATCCCTGCGAGATCTTCGGCGAGCATCGCCGCGAGCAGGCGATCGAACGTCGCGCGCAGCTCCGCAGGTACCGCGTCCCCGGTCGCCGCTGCCGGAGCGCTGGGCGTCGCGCCGACATCCGGCTTCGGTGCGACCTGGCAGGACGCGAGGAGAATCGCGCACGTGAGCAGCGAACGCATCATCACCGTCGAGCGTATCGTCGACCGAAGCGCGGCGCACGCTACACTCCTTCGTCCATGAACGTCCGTAGCTTCTTCCTCTGCAGCGGTCTCCTCGTCGTGGCCGCGTGCAGCAGCACCTCCTCGAGCGCGCCCGCGCCCGCCACCGACGCGCAGACGGGTGACGGTGGCGCAGGCGACGACGACGCCGCGAACGAGGACGCGCCGCCTTCAGACGTGGGAGAGGACGTGACCGAGCCCGTCGACAGCGCGCCGCCGCCCGACACCGGCACCCCGACGAAGGACACCGCGACGGCCACGTGCAACACGCTGACGGACATGTCGTCGGGCGTGATCCCGGTGTTCCAGGCCGGCCCGGCGCCGACCGCGGCGGGCGGAACGATTCCGCCCGGCGTCTACGTCCTCACGGCGGTCACCCAGTACGGCGGCTCCGCGACGACGGCGAAGGAGTTCGGCACCATCGACATCGGGACGAGCCAGATGCAACGCGTGGAGGGCTCGCTGCGGACGACGGTCGGCTTCGAGTACGGCGAAAACCAGATCTTCTACACGTACCTGTGCGGGCCAGCCGGCGTCGTGAACACGAACGTCGACGCCAAGTTCCAGACCGGCTCGATCACGTTCACCGAGTACGTCCCATTCGGCGGCGGCACCCGGGTGCGCACGTTCACGAAGAAGGTCCCGTGACCGGGCACGCCCGCGTCAGCGACGGCGCGGAGGGGGACGCGGATCGGACTGCGTCGTCGGGGCGCGCGGGCGGGTGCGGGCGAGCTCCGCGACGAGGATCGCCGTCGCCGCCGCGACGTTGAGCGACTCGACGCCGCCACCGCCCACGATGGTGACGAGCGCGTCGCACTGCGCGCGCACGCGCTCCGCGAGGCCGTCGCGTTCGTTTCCGACGACGAGGATGGTGGGGCGCGGAAACGGGAACCCGATGGCGTCCGTCTCGGCGTCGAGCTCGGCGCCGACCACGCGCACGCCGCGCTGCCGAAGCCTCGACAGCGTGTCGGCGAGATCCGTCGTGCGTCCCACGAGCAGGTGCTCGGCGCCCCCCTCCGCGACGCGGATCGAGTCTGGCGGGAGCCCTGGATGGGGGGCCGGTGCACCGAGCAACAGCGCGTCGATGCGGAAGAACGCGGCCGTGCGGACCATGGCGCCGATGTTGTACGGGTTGCGCACCCGATCGAGCGCGAGCGCCGCGCCCTTCGTGCGCACGAGCGCATCGCCGAGCTCCTGCGCGCCGAGGTAGCGGCGCGGCCGCGTCTCGAGACAGACCCCCTCGTGGTGCGTCGACTCCGCGAAGCGCGCGAGCTCCCCGTCCTTCATCACCTGGATCGGCAGTCTCCGCGTCGCCGCGAACGACGTGAGCGGGGCGAGCGCGCGTGCTGCATCACGCGCGTGGGCGATGCCGACGATGTCGTCGGGTCGACGCTCGAGCACCGCGAGCGCCGCGCGGAAGCCGTAGACTTTTTCGGCCTCTCCGCGCGTCGGCGAAGGGCGATCACGCTCGGGCTTCACTGCGTCACTTCCAGTCGAGCGGCGGCATGCACTCGCGCACGGTACCGCCGGCGTCGATGCATGCCTTTGCGTCGTCCGCGGCCCAGTTGGTCAGGCCGTCGAGCACGGAGCACCAGCTCTGATCCTTCACCGACGAAGCGGGCTTCGCGCGGCAAGTGTCCCCCGCGACGCTCTTGCGCGAGGTCGCGACGCACCCTTCCTCGCGGTCGTGCGCGCAGTCCGCCGCGTCGATGCAGCGCGCGACCATGCGCGCCCACCCCGCGCTCCATACCGGCGGATCCTTGTCGGGGATCTTGGTGCAGCGCTTCAGGCAGCTCTCTTCGCCCTTCTCGCAACGATCGTCGCGCCGACACTCCGCTTCGCAGATGATCCGCCCGGCGTTGCCCGACTCGTCGGCTCCCGGAGCGGGCGGTGCGAGCACCGCGTTCGCAGGCGGACCGCCGCACGCGGCGAGGGTGAGCAGGAAAAAGGCACGGTTCATCGGTCGTCCATCGAGTCGCAGTGGATGGCGTAGACGTGTCCTCGGAGGGTACCACCGTCGAACATGGCCTCGAGGTCGAACGCGACGAAGCCCGCGTCGTGCGTCGCGCAGTCCGTGCAGACGTCGGTCGCGCGCGGCGTCGCGAGCACCTTGGTGGCGCGGAGGATCGGCTCCGTGGTGAGGGTGCTAGAGTAATCGAGGAGCGAGGCGCGCGCGCCCTGGTCGTAACTACGCGGCGTCGCGAACGGCACGGGCAGACCGGCGATCACCAATGCTCGCTTCGGGGTCGGCGAGGTCTCGACCGGACACCCCGCAAAGCCGCCGTGCATGGCCTCGACGTGGAGCTCCCACGTCTTCGACACCGACTTCGCCGGTGACGTCACACCATAGACCGCGCGCTCGAACGGCTCGGTCGTCGCGCCGAACGTCGCCGTCAGCGTCTGCGTGCGACACGCCTGATCGCAGGCCGGTGTCTCGGATGCGGCGTCGGGAATCGACGTCGTCGGCTCACTGCTCGACGAGCACCCGACGAGCACCAAGGGGAAGAGTCTCGCGAGGCGGGCCGTCATCGAAGGGGCCATCATCCCTGGGCGTTGGGGGAAGGGGCCATCATCGCACGCGCGGGTCCTCAGGATCCGCGCGCCGGCCGACGCAACACGCGGAAGCTCGTGCCTTCGCGCAGCACGACCATCGGCGACTCGGGGTCGTCGTTCCACTCGACGTAGAGGAACGGCCGGATCCAGGCGCGGACGTCCTCCCGCGAGACCTCTCCGGCCGCACGCATCGACGCGATGGCGCGGCGCGCGTGCCGCAGCGGCTCCTCGTACGAGTGGCCCAAGAGCGTGTTCGACTCCTCGGCCCGCTGCACGACGCGATACGGCGCGAAGGCCGTGGGGCGCTCGAGCTCGAACGCGAGCACATCGGGTGGGTCGGCGGCGACGTCGAACGTCTCCCGCAGGACGGCTTCCACCCACGCGGGCAACGACGCCGTGTACGTCGCGACCAGCGTCACGCTGCGATCCTCGACGAAGCGCACGTCGGAGAGCGCGATCTCGCGCGTGCCGTCGCAGGTCGTGCAGGGCGACCATCCGCCCTCGCACTCTGCGCAGCCGGTCCCGGTGCAATACGGACACGGCCCGAAGCCGGGGCGCACCGCGCACAGCGTGCATCGCTTTCGCGCCACGATCCGCGCGAGGACGTGGTGCCGGCGATCGAGGAACTCGGACGGCAGCCCTGGGACCGCGCGCTCGAGCGTCGCGGCGCGCGAAGGAGCGAGCTCGAGTCGCTCGGTGCGCTCCTCCCGGCGCTGCATGCGCGCGACCACCGTCACCGCCGCGAGCGCGCGCTCCACGTCCGGCTCGCGCTGCGGGAACGGCATCGTTCCGCGCAGCGCTACACGGACCGACGCGAGATCGACCGCGAAGTCCTCCGGTGACGGCGGTGCGTCGGCCACGAGCGCGTAGGATAGCGCGCAGCATGCATCCACTGATCGTCGGCAACGCGAGCGCGTTCTGGGGAGATCGACCGTCGGCGCCGCGCGAGCTCGTGCGTGGCGGACCGATCCACGTGTTGACCGCGGACTATCTCGCCGAGCTCAGCATGGCGATCCTCCATCGCCAGCGGAGCAAGGGCGCCCCCGGGTACGTCGCCACGTTCGTCCGTCAGCTCGAGGAGATCCTCGCCGAGTGCATCGAGCGCGGGATCAAGATCGTGACCAACGCGGGCGGTCTCGATCCACGCGGCTGCGGCGCCGCCATCGAGGCGCTCGCGACCAAGCTCGGGGTCCGAGCGCGCGTCGCGGTCGTGGACGGAGACGATCTGAGCGGACGCCACGACCTCCTCCCGAAGGGCGCGATCCTCACCGCCAACGTCTACCTCGGGAGCCACGGCATCCGCACGGCGCTCGATCGCGGCGCCGACATCGTGGTGACCGGACGGGTGACCGACGCCGCCCTCGTGATCGGACCCGCCGCGTGGAAGTTCGGCTGGGCGCGCGACGACTGGGATCGGCTCGCGTCCGCGCTCGTCGCCGGTCACGTGCTCGAGTGCGGCACGCAGGCGACCGGCGGCAACTACGCGTTCTTCCGCGAGGTGGTCGAGGACGGCGGAGGCTTCCGCGACCTCGGGTTCCCGCTCGCGGAGATCCGCGAGGACGGCTCGTTCGTCGTCACGAAGCACCCGGGCACCGGGGGTCTCGTCTCGATCGGGACGGTCACGGCGCAGATGCTCTACGAGATCGACGGTCCGCGCTACGCGAGCCCCGACGTCGTCGCGCGCTTCGACACCCTCGAGCTCGTCCCCGACGGGAAGGATCGCGTCCTCGTGCGCGGGGTGCGCGGCGAGCCGCCGCCGCCGACGTCGAAGGTGTGCGTGCACACCCTCGGCGGCTTCAGGAACGAGATGCGCGTGCTGATCTCCGGACCGGACGTCGACGAGAAGCTCACGATCGTCGAGCGCACGCTGCGCGAGGCTCTCCCCGGGCTCCCACTGCAGACGCACGCGTGGCGCACCGACCGCAAAAATCCCGAGCGGAACGAGGATGCGCTCGCGACGCTGCGACTGATCGCGGTCGCCGACGAGCCGAAGTCGATCGGCCGCGCGTTCTCGTCTCGCGTCGTCGAGCTCGCGACGGCGTCGGTGCCCGGCATCACGCTCTCGGCGCCGCCGGACGACGCGAAGCCGTTCGCGGGGCTGCGCTCGATCTACATCGCGAACGAGCACGTGCAGGAGCGGGTGACGTTCGAGGGGGAGACCATCGCGATCGACCCTCCGCATGGTGCGCCGCACGTGATCGACGCGCCGCCCTCTTCGATGGCCGACGACGGCATGACGTTCGTGGTCGACGAGCCGACGCGCATGGTCCCGTTCGGACAGCTCTTCGGCGCGCGCTCCGGGGACAAGGGGGGCGACGCGACGCTCGGCGTGTGGGCGCGCCGCTCTCCCGATGGAGGCTCTCCCGATGGAGACGCGGCGTGGGAGTTCCTCCGCCGATGGCTCGCGACGACGCGATTGAAGGAGCTGCTCCCGGAGACGGCGCCGTTGACCGTCGATCGTCACATCCTCGTGAACCTCCGCGCGATCCTCTTCGTCGTACGCGGTCTCCTCGGCGAGGGGGTCAGCTCTTCGACGCGCATCGATCCGCAGGCGAAGACCCTCGGCGAATGGCTCCGCTCGCGGACAGTCGCCGTGCCGACGCGCCTGCTCCCGGGATAGACTCGCCGTCATGGCGGCGCCGCGTCCGGAGGCGATGGAACAGACGATGGAAGAGACGCTCGAGGAGCTCGACGAGCCGTCGTGGGCGCGCGCGTTCGTCACGCGCGTCGTCGCAGCGTGTCCGCGACGCGTGGCGGGGAGCGACGACGAGCGACGCGCGCACGCGATCATCCGAAGCGAGATGGACGCGCTCGACCTCACCACCGAACAGCACGATTTCGAGTGGAACGAGAGCCTCTACGCGAACCTCGCGCTCCACTTCGGTCTCGGCACCCTCGGCTCGCTCGTCGCCCGTCGTCGCCCTCTCGTCGGCTTCGCGCTGCACGCGCTGGCCGCGAGCTCGTACACGATGGACTCGACCCGCAAGGCGTTCTGGCTCCGCCGGCTCTTCCCGCGACGCTCCTCGCAGAACGTCCTCGGCACGATGCCGGCGCGTTCGGGCAAGCCCCGACTGCGGCTGGTGTTCCTCGCACACGCCGACGCGGCGTTCACGGGCGTCGTGTTCCGCCCGTGGTTCGTGAAGACGTTCGCGGGGAAGCACGGGAGCTTCACGTACAAGGGGCTCCGCGTGGCGACGCGCGCGCTCGGTGGGCTCGCGCTCGTCGACCTCGCACAGCTGTACTTCGGGAAGAGCCGGAAGCTCTCGCTCGCGCGCGCTCTACTCACGGTGCCTCCGCTCGTCACGTTCGCCTTCAACGCCGACGTCGTGCTGCGGGATCAGGTGGTTCCGGGCGCCGCCGACGATCTCTCCGGTGTCGCCGGCATGCTGCTGCTCGTGCGACGTCTGCGCGGTCGCGTGCCGGACGACGTCGAGGTCGTCTTCGTGGCGACCGGCTGCGAGGAGTCGGGGCTCGGCGGCGCGCAGGCGCTTTCGCGTGACATGGGCGAGCGCTGGGAGCGTCGGAACACCGTCGTGCTCGGCCTCGACGGACTGGCGAACGGAGAGCTGCGCTTCTTCCTCGAAGGGGAGATCGAGACCGTCCCACTCGCACCGTGGCTCCGCGGCACCATCGAGCGCGTCGCGTCCGACGTTCGATTCTCCGAGGTGCAGCCGTTCGACATACCCGTAGGCGGCACCGACGCGGTGCCTTTCGCGACCGCCGGATGGGACGCGGTGACCTTCGGCTGCGTCGATCCGACGCGCGGCACGCCGCGTCATTACCACCTGGCGACGGACACTCCCGAGAACCTCGAAGCGGAGAAAATTCCCTTCTGCCTCGATTTCGTGGAGCGCGTCGTCCAGGCGATCGTCACGACGCGATAGACGAGGGCGTTGTGCGCACGACACTGCGTCGCATCCGTGTGTCAGGTGCGCGCGACGATCGCGCCGGAAACCTCGCGTGAGACGCGAGGCACGGCCATTGCTGATGTCTGCCGCATGACCGAGCTGGTGAGCCTGTCGCAGCACGTCGTGAACGCCGTCGTGGCGCACGTCCTCCGGTTCCAGCGCTCGCCGCGCGTCCTCCTCGCCGAGTCGGACGCCGAGCTCCGCGCGACGCTCTCCCTCGAGCTGCGCATCCGCGGCTTCGACGTCGAAGAGCTCTCGACGGCGAAGGAGCTCCACCAGGAGCTGCACCGCTGCCTCGAGGATCCCGAGGAAAACCCGGTCGAGCTGATCGTCGCGTCGTCGATCCTCATCGGCTGCTCCCCGCTGCACGCCATCTCGCACGCGCGCACGCCGCTGCGACGCGCGTGCG
>JBKJQC010000629.1:0-3729 GCA_046593995.1 Polyangiales bacterium | reverse complement strand
CCACGCCGGCGCCGTAGCGCTGCACGGTGCGCGCCTTCTCCAGGAACTCCGCCTCGCCTTCCTTGAGCGAGATGGAGTTGACGATCCCCTTGCCCTGGATGCCCTGCAGTCCGACCTCGAGGATCGACCACTTGCTCGAGTCGACCATCACCGGGATGCGCGCGATCTCCGGCTCGGTCGCGATCAGGTCGAGGAATTTCTTCATCGCCTTCTCGCCATCGAGCATGCCCTCGTCCATGTTCACGTCGAGGAGGTTCGCGCCGCCGCGGACCTGCTCGAGCGCGACCACGAGCGCCTCCTGGTAGTTGTCGTCCTTGATCAGGCGGGCGAACTTCTTCGAGCCGGTGACGTTGGTCCGCTCGCCGATCATCAGGAAGTTGGTGTCGGGGCGGATGGTCAGCGTCTCGAGGCCGCTGAAGCGCGCGTACGGACTCTTTGCGTTGCTCAGTGGGCGCGGCTTCTCGTTCGCGACAGCCTCGGCGATGGCCTTGATGTGCGGGGGCGTCGTGCCGCAGCAGCCGCCGAGGAGGTTGACGAACCCGTCGCGCGCGAACTCCTTCAGGACGCGCGCGGTGTCCTCGGGCTTCTCGTCGAACTCGCCCATCGCGTTGGGGAGCCCGGCGTTCGGGTAGCAGCTGATGAACGTGCCGGGAGCGCCGTTCGCGAGCTCTTCGATGTAGGGGCGCATCTCGCTCGCTCCGAGCGCGCAGTTCGCGCCGACGATGAGCGGCTTCGAGTGCATGACGCTGACCCAGAACGCGTCGATGGTCTGCCCGGAGAGCGTGCGGCCGCTCTTGTCGGTGATCGTCACCGAGATCATCACCGGAACGCGCCGCCCGTACTCGGCGAACACCTTCTCGATCGCGACGAGCGCTGCTTTCGAGTTGAGCGTGTCGAAGATGGTCTCCACCATCAGCAGATCGACGCCGCCGTCGAGGAGCCCGCGCACCTGTTGGGCGTAGGCCGTCTCGACCTCCTGCCAGGTCACGCCGCGGAGCGACGGATCGCTCACGCTCGGCGAGATGGAGAGCGTCTTGTTCAGCGGCCCGATCGAGCCCGCGACGAAGCGCGGCTTGTTCGCCGTCGAGTACTTCGCCGCGGCCGCCTTGGCGAGCTTCGCTGCGGCGACGTTGAGATCCGTGACGATGTGCTCGAGGTCGTAGTCGGCCTGCGCGATGGTGGTCGCGGTGAAGGTGTTGGTCTCGATGAGGTCGGCGCCGGCCTCGAGGTACTGCTCGTGGATCGCGCCGATCACGTCGGGTCGCGTGAGGACCAGCAGATCGCTGTTCCCCTTGAGGTCCTTGTGGTGCGACGCGAACCGCGCGCCGCGGAAGTCCTGCTCGCCGAGCGAGTAGCGCTGGATCATCGTGCCCATCGCCCCATCGAGGACGAGGATGCGTTCTTTCATCAACTCTTCGAGCACGTGGGACATGCGCTTCTCTTCTCTTCTCTTCTCTCGGACGACTGACGACTATGGCTTCGACGCGAACGCGGTGACGACGGCGAAGTGGGGCGCGCGACGCTCGCGCGAGGTGATCTCGCACGTCTGGACGTCGAGCCCTGCGCGCTCGAGCATCTTCCGGAGCGCGCGCGGCGCGAACCCCGGGTGGACGTGGTGGTAGGTCGCGGTGACGTCGGCGTGATCGTGCGCGTCGAGCGTGATCACGGCGAGCGCGCCGCCGGAACGGAGCACGCGCGCGGCCTCTGCGACGAGCTTCGCGGGCGACTGCGCCGAGGCGAGCACGTGGAAGAGGAGCACCTGATCGAAGCGCGCCTTCGGGTAGGGGAGCTCGTGCGCGTCGCCCACCTCGACGGAGACGTTCTTCAGCTCCGCGAGCCGCTTCTTCGCCGCCGAGACGACCTTCTCGCTCACGTCCACGCAGACCCACGACTTCGCGCGTGGTGCGAGGAGCTCGGCGATCGTGCCGTCTCCAGAACCGACGTCGAGCACGTCGCCGAGGCGCACGAGACCCGCGAAGCCGCGCGCCATCGCCTCCCACGTGCGACCGGGGGAGTAGTGCCGCTCCATCTCGCCAGCGACGAGCTCGGGCCACTTCCCGCTGCCGTTCCGCGCTTCGAGCAGGCGATCGCAGCGACGGCGATCGGTCTCGAGCACCGCGTCGTCGATCTCGGCCGTGAGCAGCGTCCAGACCTTGCGCGCCTCCTCGGGCATGCCGGCGTCGTTCAGCCCGTACCACGTGGAGGTGCCCACCTTGCGATCCCGGAGCACGTCGGCCTCACGGAGCTTGCCGAGGTGCGTGCTCACCCGCGACTGCGGGAGCTGCGTCGCGTTGACGAGCTCGGCGACGGTGAGCTCTTGCCGCGCCAAGAGCGCGAGCAGACGCACGCGAGTCGCGTCCCCGAAGAGGTGCAAGAGCTCGGTAGCAGCGGCGAGGTTGGGCATCTATCCGCCTATCAGGATGACACGATGAATGTGGCCGCGCCCGTGCGGCGTCAAGTCATGTACCCTGCGAGCCCACGGAGATGGCGAAGGTCAAAGGGCTCACGTTCGTCGACGCGCACCAGTACGTGTTGTCGCGCGGCGGGGCGCCGGCGTGGGACCGGGTGCGGGCCAAGCTGAACGAGGAGGAGCGCGCCCTCGTCGACAGCGTCGTCGGCTCGGGGTGGTACGACCTCGACGTGAACCTCCGCGTGCTCGAGGCGATGCCGGACGCCATCGAGAAGGACGTCGCGAGCACGATGCGCGACTACGCGAAGTTCTGCACCGAGCGCCACGTGAACCGCGTCTACCGCGTGCTCTTCCTCTTTGCGAACCCGGCCATCGTGCTCGAGAAGTCGGGCGAGTACTGGTCGCGCTTCTACGACACCGGCGAGTGCCGCGTGACGCGCGAGGGGTCGAACCGGGCGCGCGCCGAGATCGTCGCGTTCCCCAGGCCGACCGCGGTGCACTGCGAGTTCTTCGAGCGCTACGCCGGAGCCCTCCTCGAGCGAGTGGGCGCGAAGAGCGTGAAGACCACGCACCCGAAGTGCCGCCTCCGCGGGGACTCGGTGTGCTCGTTCACCATCGACTGGCGATGATGCGTCGCCTCTTCTTCGTGGTCGGCTTCTGCGCGCTCTCGTGCCGGAAGCCGCATTCGGACGAGCACGCGCGCGCGGGTGCGCCGCCCGTGGTCGCATCGGCAGTGAGCGCATCGGCGAGCACGAGTGCCGCGATCGCCCCACACGTCACCCCGCCGATCGGATTCGCCGGCGCGCCCGGGGTACCGTCGCCGGCCGCTCAGCGTGCGAACGCAGACGCCTTCGCCCAGCATCGCAAGGGCGAGTGGGCCGCCGCGCGTGTCGGCTTCCAGGCCGCGGTCGACCTCACGCCGCACTACACCCTCGCGCGCTACAACCTCGCGTGCGCGCTCGCGCGTACCGGCGCGTTCTCCGCCGCTCTCGTGGAGCTCGAACGCGTCCTCTTGGAGGATCTCGTCGAGTACCGCGCGCGGATCGACACGGACGAGGACCTCGCCGCATTCCGCGCGTCGGCTCAGGGTGCCGACCTCGCATCGAGACGCGCCGACCTCGAGCGCGCGTATGGTCGCGCATACGAAGAGGGCATGCCGGCGATCGCATGGGTCGGCGGCGCGTCCTCGAACGGGGTGCAGTTCACCCAGCTCCTCCGCGTCGGCGTGCATCACGCGGGGAGCGCCCGCTTCGTGCCGCTCCTCCCCTCGATCGGCGGAGGGCACACCGCGTTCGCCGATCGGCACACGGGTCGCGCGA
>JBKJQC010000598.1:0-4803 GCA_046593995.1 Polyangiales bacterium | reverse complement strand
GTCCCGACGATGGCGGGGAAGTCACCGTAGGAGGGACCGTCTTTCGTGTCGGCGAGGCCGGCGCGTGCGAGCGCGAGCGCGATCACGCGACCTGTCTCGAGACACAGATCCATGTAGGCCTGCCCCGAGTAGTGGCTCCAGTCCTCGCCGTTCGGGCGATACCACTGCCAGGGGTTCGCGTTGCCGAGGATGATGTCGCCGTGACTCTCGCGCGCAGCGTCGATCTGCGCCTGGCGGACGAGATCGGGGCGGCCGCCGTAGTTCGCGATCAGCTGCACGGCCATGCGCAGCTTCGGGAGCTTCGTCGCCGTCCGGAGCAGCGGCAGCAGCGCGCGGAGCACGTCACGGTAGTGACCGGCCCACGCCTCCGCGGACGCGTAGTCGTACGGCCCCCCGTTCGCCCTGCTCCCTCGCATGTGCGAGATGTCCCCGAGCGCGTGCGCCTCCGCCTCCCCCTGGATCCACGAGATGAAAACGACGTCGTCGTGGCGCTCCGATGCGTTGATCCTTCGCGCGAGCGAGACGCCGACGTCGCTCAGCGTCCAAGCGGCGGGATCCGCCGAGCCGAGATCGTCGACGAAGTGACACCCGCCGTCGGTGCTCCTCATCAGCGGGCAACCGCCGACCGCCGTGAACTGTCCCTCGGTGCCGCGATCCCCGAGATCCCCTGCCTCGGCGGCTCCGAGCGACTTCGCGATGATCGCGGACTGTTGCGACCAGAGCGGCCAGTCCCACGCGCCGCCGTAGGAGATCTTGCCGTCGTCGATGCGAAAACCGGCGTTGCTCTGTCCGGCGGTGACGACGTACGGACGTCGCCTCGGCGTCCCACCGGGGTTCGTCGCACCCGGCCCACGATCGAACGGTGGGTCGCCGCGTTCGACGACGCCGTCGCTACGCGTCTCGGTGTCATGCGTTTCCTCGAGCGTGTCGTGGAGCGCGTCCGAGGGGGCGCCGTCTCCGGAGGCGGCGTCGGGCGCGGTCGTGACGAGCCCGGTGTCCGCGCGCATCGCGTCTTCGGTGTCGATGCGCTCCGCGGGCTCGCTCCGCTCGACTCCAGCGATGTTGCCGGAGCAGCCGAGGAGGAGGGACCACGAAGCGAGGAGGGCATGCCGCAACATGCCCGCCCCTATCGCAGCCGACGTGCCACGCTGGATTCACCGCATCTCGTGGACCGCATTGCGGGCGCGCGCCCGCAATCGCGCAGGCCAGCGCCGGCGACGATGCGCGCCCACGGCAGCGATCGCTAGACTCTGGTCGTGGGCATCTTCGTCGAGGCGCCCGACGGAGACACTGCCAGCATGCGGATCGCGTCCATTCTCGTCGCCACCGTCCTCGTCACCACCGTCCTCGTCCCCACCGGAATGAGCGAGGCACAGGCGGCGACGTATTACGTCGACGCCGACGACGGCAGCGATACGAGCCCGGGAACGAGCGATGCGCTCCCCTGGCGCACGCTCGGCAAGGTGAGCGCCGCCACCATCGTGCCGGGCGACACAGTGCTCTTCCGACGCGGCCGAACCTTCCGAGGCTCGCTGGTCGTCGCCCCCGCGGAGCCCGGCGGCGCACGCATGACCTATGGCGCGTACGGCGAAGGGGCCAAGCCGATCCTCTCGGGGTGGATCACGTTGCCGGCGTCGGGTTTCACCTCCGTCGGCGCCGGGATCTGGGAGACCGACTGCGCGGCCTGCGGGCCGGTCGTGAACGTGGTGATGCTCGACTCGGTGATGATGGCGATGGGCCGCGAGCCGAACGCCGGGAGCCCGAACGCCGGGTACCGCACCATCCAATCCCACGCGGGCGTCGGCTCGCTGACGGACGCGACACTCGGGACCGGACCGAACTGGACGGGCGGCGAGGTGGTGATTCGGAAGATCAACTACATCCTCGACCGCTACCCGATCACTTCGCACACCGGGAGCACGCTCTCGTTCACCAATGGAACCGGTTCAGCGCCGATCGACGGCGCGGGGTACTTCGTCCAGAGCCACCCGAGCACCCTCGACGTGGCAGGCGAGTGGTTCTTCGATACCGCCACCCGCAAGTTGCGCGTTCACTTCGGCAGCGGTCAGCCGTCGGCATCGGTCGTCCAGGTCGGCGTGATCGACACCGTCGTCAGCGCTCCGAGCCGGCGGAACGTGACGATCGATGGGCTCGCGATCCAGGGTGCGACGGTGTTCGGCGTGCATGCCGGTAACTCCACCGGAGTGCACGTGAAGAACTGCGAAATCCGCTTCGTGGGCGACACGGCGGTGTATGCCCCCGCGGCAGACGGCTTCGTGCTCGAGAACAGCGTCATCGAGCGTTCGAACCACAAGGCGGTGGATCTCTCGACGGAGGTCACGAACGCGCGCGTGAGCCGCAACGTGATCCGCGACACCGCGCTCTTCCAGGGCATGGGTGGCAACGGAGACGCGCAACATCTCGCGATCTACGTTTGGGGAGATCACAACGTCGTCGAGGGGAACCGGATCGAGCGCACCGGCTACATCGGAATCCACTTCCAAGGCAACGACGTGGTCGTGCGCAACAACTTCATCGACGGCTTCGACCTCATCAAGGAAGACGGCGGAGGTATCTACACCTACGGCGGATATCCCGATCCGGCCGTCTCCTATTCCGCGCGCACCGTGATCGACAACATCGTCCTCCACGGGATCAGCGCGCCGGAGGGCACGGTGCAGGGCATCGGCAACGGGTGGTCGCACGGCATCTATCTCGACGAGAACACCAAGAACGTATCGGTATCGGGAAACACCGTCGCCTACAACGACGGCGCGGGCATTTTCCTCAACGCGTCCCACGAGGTCACGCTCGCGAACAACACCGCGTTCGGGAATCGCGAACAGATGTGGATGACCAGCAACGACAAGACGCTCGCGCGGAACATCACGCTGACGGACAACGTGCTGTTCTCGAGCACCATGGCGCAACCGTCGCTCCTCCTGTATTCGGACGCGCGCGACGACTTCGGGGCGTTCGGCACCTTCGCACGCAATCGTCATGCACGTCCGCTCGGCAACGACTCCACGCTGGTGACGCGGTTCAGCCTCCAAGGCGCCCTCGAGGGGTTCACTCTCCCGCGGTGGCAGGCCCGATACCTCCATGACGCGACGTCACGGGGCAACTCGGTCACCGTCGCCCCGTAGGTCGTCAAGACCGCCGGCGCCAACATCGTCGCCAACGGCACTTTCGATACCAGCATCGATGGCGCGGGCACGTTCTCCCCCGCGGGAAACGAGCGTGCTTCCTGGAACAGCGGCGGAAAGCTCGACGGCGGCGCTCTCGAGTACCGGTACGAGACCGTCTCGGGGAAGCCCAACGCATCGACGCTCACCATTCAGGTGCCCCCCGTCTCGGCGAGCAAGAACTACCTCCTCCGCTTCACCACCCTCGGCTCCAACGAGGGATCGGTCTTCGCATATCTTCGCAAGACGAACGCGCCGTACAACTCGCTCGCCGACGGAGGCTTCACCGGTGTCTCGACGACCCGGCACGATCACGAGTTCCTGCTCGCCGCCCCGCTCACCGAGTCGGACGCGGTCCTCGGGTTCAACTTCAACGAGTCGATCGGCCGCTTCTGGATCGACGACGTGAGGCTCCTCCCAGTCGACGTCGCCATCACCGACCCGAGCAAGGTCTCACGCCTCGAATACAACGAGTCCGACGCGCCGCGCGACGTGAAGCTCGATGAGCCCTACCTCGACGTCGACGGCGGCCACCGCGAGGGCACCCTTCGCGTCGAGCCGCATCGTTCCATCATCTTGATTCGAGCGGCCGTCGCCTCGTCGCCGGTGATCACCTCGGGCGCGACGGCAGAAGCCAGGGCCGGTGCCCCGTTCACCTACCGGATCACCGCGACCAACAACCCGACCGGCTTCGACGCCATCGGCCTGCCGGGCGGCCTCGCCATCGACCGGGCGACCGGGCTCATCACCGGCGCCCCCGCGCTACTGGGCGGCCCCATCACCGTCTCGGCGAGCAATGCGCTCGGCACCGGAACGAAGATCTTGACCCTCGTGGAAGGGGGAAGCGGACTGGACGGCGGTGCCGGAGCGGACGGCGGTGCCGGAGCGGACGGCGGCGGCGAGGGAGACGGCGGTTCTCCGAGTGGCGACGACCAGACCTCGGATGGATGCGGTTGCCGCACCGCTGCGACGCCTGCGCCCAGCGGACTCTCGGCGCGGTGGCTCGCGATCGCGTTTGCCGCCATCGCGATCGCCGGTCGCATCGCCGCTCGCAAGAGAGTCGCAGCGGAGAGAGAAGGCGTCCCCAGCTGATCTCGTCATGCGTGATCGAGCGAGGAGCCGAAAGCACGCTGCCGCGGCGTCGACCCGATGCGACGCGCGCGGCAGCACTTCTCGAACCCTCCGCGCCTCCGTGCCTCCGTGGTTCTCTCGGAGGCGCGCGGCGGCGGTTCAGTCCGCGATCAGCTTCCCGAGCTCCGCGGAGTCCGCCTCGACCAGCGCCTTCACGCGATCCTTCGCGACGTCGGCGACGATGATCTTCCCGACCTCCTCGTTCACCGAGCTGAAGATCCCACGCTGCTTCATCTTCTCGGCGGCGCGGTGGTTGTCGTCCGACGGCGTCAGGTAGTGCACCGAATCGATCTTGTAGCGGTGCATGAGGAAGACCTGCGCGAGCGTCATCATGCGCTTGCGGCGGAGGTTCGGGTCGAAGGTGTTCTGATCGCGGACCGAGAGGATGCTCCGTCCCTGTCGATCGTGGATCGGCTCGAAGACGACGTTCGCGGCCTTCGCGTCCGCAGAGAGAATGCTCAGCTCCAAAACGTGAGAGCCGGCGCTG